>NZ_JBHTLQ010000001.1:0-175106 GCF_042679085.1 Phenylobacterium conjunctum
GCGGCCGGCGGCACCCGCCCGGCCTTGGCCAGGCCGGCCAGGGCCTCGGGGCCCTTGGTCACCGTCACCTCCAGGGTCCCGGCCAGATAGCCGTCCGGATCGACCACCAGGGCGCCGCTCTGGGCGCCCAGGCTGGAGTCGCCCGCCCGCACCTGCGCCTGCCGCACCTGCAGGGTCCCGCCCGCCAGCGCCCAGGCCTGACCGGCTTCCGCCAGGGTCGCGCCCTGGAAGCGGCTGACCCGCGAGAGGATCGCATCCCAGGTCAGGGTCACCCGGCTGTCCCCCGGGATCGCCGCCAGCGTCGAGCCCGGCGCGGTGAGGCCGTTCTCGACCTTGAACAGGATCGCGCCCTGATCGTCGGGGCCGGGCCGCAGGTGCAGCTCCACCCGCTCAGCCGAGGCCAGGGACAGGGGCTTGGCGCCCGGCGCGGTATGGAAGGTCAGGTCCAGCCCCTCCACCGACAGGGCCGGCGGCCGGCGCTCAGGCTCCTTCAGGCTGGCCCGGATCACTCGCCCGCGCACCTCCACCGGCCCGCCATTGGGCCGGATCAGGGTGAAGCCGTCTTCGGTGGCGAACATCCAGTGCTTCAGGGCGTAGGCGAAGGCCTCGCCTTCCAGCTTCGGCGTCGTCAGGCCCCAGCCGGACGGTTCGCGCAGGCTGACCCCCTTCAGGGTCACATCCAGGCGGAAGGGCCAGCCGGTGACCTTCCGTTCGCGCCACTCGACCCCATAGCCCGCCTGGCGCAGGGCCGCGGCGGTAGCGTCCATCTGGCGGATCGTCTCGCCCCGCAGCCAGATCCACATTCCCGACCAGACGATGCTCACCACGAGGGCGAGCAGGAACGGCGCGTACAGTCCCGTACGGCTGGGTTTGCGGGCGGGGTCAGGATCGGGCAGAGGAGAGGGGGCCATATGGGGTCCGAGGCGGGAGTGAACGGTCGGCGATGACGGTGGAACGCTGGGTGTTCGGATATGGATCGCTGATGTGGCGGCCGGGCTTTGACCATGTGGAGCGCAGGCCCGCCACCCTACATGGGCGCCGCCGCGCCTTCTGCATCTATTCGGTCCACCATCGCGGGACCTATGAGCGGCCAGGGCTGGTGCTGGGCCTGGCGCCCGGCGGTTCGGTGCGGGGCGCGGCCTATCGGGTGGCCGAGGACGCCTGGCCCGAGGTCTACGCCTATCTGCGGGAACGCGAGCAGCCCACCGAGACCTATGTGGAGGCGCGCCGCCCGGTGACCCTGGCCGGCGGCCGCCAGGTCGACAGCCTGGTCTTCCTGTCCGACACCGCCCACCCGCAGTGGGCCGGCGCGCTTACGCTGGAGCGCCAGGCCGAGCTGATCGCCGGCGCGACCGGCCTGTCGGGACCGAACATCGACTACCTGCGCGACCTGGTCAGCCACCTGGAGGCCGAGGGCATCCGCGACCGGGGGATGGAGACCCTGCTGGCGCTGGTGGAAGCTACAGGCTGAGCAGCTTGGTCGAGGCGGTTTCGATCCGCTCTTCAAGGATGCGCATGAACTCGCCCCGCTTCAGGCCGGCCGGGATCGGCTCCAGGTATTCGAACACGATGACGCCGGGCTTGCGCAGCAGGCCGTGGGCCGGCCAGTGGACGCCGGAATTGGTCGCCACCGGGTGCACCGGCACGTTCAGCTCGCGATAGAGGGCGGCGATGCCGGGCTTGTAGTCGCCGGCCACGCCGGGCGTGCCGCGCGTGCCTTCGGGGAAGATCAGCAGCTGGCGATCGCCCTTGCCGAACCGCTCCAGAGCCTCGCGCACCATCTTCTTCAGGGCCTTGGCGTGGCCGTCGCGGTCCACCAGCAGGGCGCCCATCTTGACCCCGTACCAGCCGAACAGCGGCACCCAGATCAGCTCCTTCTTCATGACGAAGAACGGATCGGGCAGGACGCCGAACTGGGCGAAGACGTCCAGCATGCACTGGTGCTTGGGCGCGACGATGGCGTCGCCGGTCGGGACGTGCTCGCGGCCGCGGATCTCCACCCGGATGCCGCAGATCACCAGCAGCAGGAAGTTGATGCCCCAGCTCCACAACCGCAGGGCCCGGGTCAGCCACGCGCCCGGCAGCACCAGGAACGGGATCATCGCCAGGGCGAAGGCCACCGACCACACATAGAACAGGAACACGAAGACGATGGAGCGCAGGTGGATCAAGGTCAGCCTTTCGAGGTCTGGACCGCCGGCGCCGGCGCGGGGTCCTTGGGGCCCAGGCCGCGCACCGCCTCGCGGCCGAGGATGGCCAGATACTTCGAGTACTCGGTGATCATCAACCGCGCGCTCTTGCCGGTGCGCCACCAGTAGTGGGCGTTGATCACCGGCGTGGCCACCGGATAGGCCTGCAAGGTGGTGTCCGGCATGGCCGAGCGCAGCTCCAGCATGGCGCGCGGCATGTGATAGTCCGCGGTGACCACGATCAGGCTGTCATAGCGCATGGCCTGCGCCCACTCGGCGGTCTCGCGGGCGTTGCCGACCGTGTCGGCGGCGGTGAAGCCCAGGTCCACGCAGCAGTCATAGATCTTGCGCACCGCTTTGGAGACGGCGCGGATGTCGTCGCGGGTGGCGTCCTTGTTTACACCCGAGACCAGCATCCGCTTGGCCTTGCCGGCTTCCAGCAGTTCGACCCCGGCGATGATGCGCTCGTTGGAGCCGGCCCCGGTCAGGGCCACGACCCCGTCGGCGGCGTCCGGCGGCGGGGCGGGGGTGGAGCGGTCGACGCGGTCGGCGAAGGCGAACAGGCCCGCGGCCCAGATCACGCCCACCAGCATCAATCCCACCAGCCCTTTCAGGGCCTGGTCCATCCGCGCCTCCGTCGATTCCGCTCTATCCTAGAGCCTGGGGACGCGGCGGGGCTAGTCCATGTCCCGGATCAGGGCCTCGGCGGTGATCCTTGCGGCGATGGCGGCCACCAGGGCGGCCAGCAGCGGGCAGGGCGCGACCCAGGCGAGGTCGCTCCAGGCGATGGGCAGGATCGGCGACAGGCCGCTGGCCCCGCCCACCAGCCGCATCACCGCCCCGACCAGGGCCGCGGCGCCCGCGCCCATCAGGCCGGCCAGGGCCGCCATGCGCGCGAACCGCATCTGGAACAGGCGGGCGATGAAGTGGTCGTCGGCGCCGGACAGGTGCAGCACCTCGACCACGTCGCGGCGGGCCTGCAGGCCAGCGCGGGTGGCGAAGCCGACCACGGCGGCGGCGGCGGTGGTGATCAGGCTGAAGATGGCGACCCCGATCCAGCGGGCCAGGCCGGCGGCGCGGGCGATGTCGTCGGTCCAGACCGAGTGGTCGTCGACCACCGCGTCGATCCCTTGCGCCTTCAAGGCCGCGTCCAGGTCGGCGGCGGTGGCGGGCGCGGCGGGGTCCAGGTCCACGGCCACCAGCCTTGGCACCGGCAGGTCGTCCAGGTCGGCGATGTCGCCCAGGAACGGCGCGACCAGGGCTTCGGCCTTTTCCTTCTCCAGGGCGCGAGCCTCGGTGACGCCGCGGGTCCCGGCCAGGGTCTCGGCGGCGCGGGCCGCGGCGCTGTCCGGCGTCTCATTGGCCTTGGGCCGCACGATGATGGTGGCCTGGGCCTTCAGCTGGTCCGCCCAGCCCTGGGCCGCGCGGTCCGAGGCCAGCACCGCCAGCGCCGTCAGGCAGGCCAGGAAGCACAGCACCGTGACCACAAAGGTCAGGGCGCCGTCGCGGGCGTCCGCCGACGGCAGGAAGGCCGCAGGCTTCCAGCGCTCGGTGAAGGCCTCGGCGCTCATGGCCGCGCACCCGGCTGCAGCGTCGTCAGCCGACCGCCGTCCAGGTGCAGCACCGGCTGGCCGGCGCGGGCCACCAGGTCCTGATCGTGCGTCGCGATAAGCACCGTTGTCCCCAGCCGGTTCAGTTCGACGAACAGCCTAAGGATCCGCAGGCTCATCTCATGGTCCACATTGCCCGTGGGCTCGTCGGCGACCAGAATGTCCGGGCGATTCACCACCGCGCGCGCGATGGCGAGCCGCTGCTTCTCCCCGCCGGCCAGGGTCGGCGGCATGGCGTGCATCCGCGACTTCAGGCCGACCCAGGCCAGGAGTTCGGCCACGTCCTGGCGGTAGCTGTCGGGCTTGCGGCCGGCGATGCGCAGGGGCAGGGCGACGTTGTCGAAGGCGGTCATATGGTCGAGGAGGCGGAATTCCTGGAACACCACCCCGATCCGCCGACGCACATGCGGCTTGTCCTTCGGCGGAATGGCCGAGACATCCTGGCCGAACAGGTGGATCAGACCCTTGGACGGCTTGGCCGCCAGGTAGATCAGCTTGAGCAGCGAGCTCTTGCCCGCCCCAGACGCCCCGGTGAGGAAGTGGAACGACCCCTGTTCAAGCTCGAAGGTCAGATCGCGCAGGGTCTCCGGCGCGCGGCCATAGCGCATGGACACGTCGTCGAAGCGGAGCACGGGCGCGGCGACAGCCTCTGCGGCGAGCGGGTTTCTGGACATGGAGACCGAAATCGGCGACCTCGGTGGAGGTTGCTGGAGCGTCCGATTCGGCCGTCATGATACTGACCTGTCCAGAGTGCGCCACCAGCTATTTCGTGGATGATTCCAAGATCCCCGCGGAAGGCAGGAAGGTGAAATGCGCCTCCTGCAGCCACCGCTGGTTCGTGGACCCGGTGGACGTGCTGACGCGCGGCCTGGGCGATGAGGCGAAGGACGAGGATGACGGCCCCTACCTGCAGGAGCGCGAGCCGCAACCCGAGCTCGACGCCGAGCAGATCGCCGAGGTCAAGGACCTGCCGGGCGAGGAGCTTCCCAAGGTCTTCCGCGCCAAGGCGGCCGACGAGCGCAAGCTGCGCGAGGCCGCGGCCAACGGCATCGTCTGGGCCGGCATGACCGCCGCCCTCGCCATCCTGATCGCCCTGGCCGTGGTGTTCCGCGTCGACGTGGTCCGCGTCTTCCCCCACGCCGCCGGGGCCTATGCCGGCGTCGGCCTGCCGGTGAACAGCCTGGGCCTGGTGATCGAAGGGGTGAAGGCCGAGCCCGCCCTGCAGGACGGCCACGCCGCCCTCTCGATCTCCGGGATGATCCGCAACATCGAGGACCGCGAGATCGAGGCGCCGCCCCTGCGGATCAGCCTGATCAACAAGTCCGGCCGCCGGATCACCACCAAGATCGCCCAGCCCGCCGACGCCCGCGTGCCGCCGGGCGAGACGCGCCACTTCGCCATGACCATCCTCGACCCGCCCACCGTGGCCTCGGAGCTGGAGGTGGCCTTCGCTCCCGAAGCCGCGCGCAAGGGCGTGGTCACGCCCAAGGCTTCCAAGGTCGAGGCCCCGCACGGCGGCGGCCACGGCGAGCCGGCCCTGCGTGGCCCGGAATCCCACGACCCGCCGCCCGGCCCCGCCCCGGTGGACGCCGCCCCCCTGCCGGAAAGCTCGCCCTACGCCCTGCCCAGCCATGAGGCCCCGGCCCATGAGGCGCCCGGCCATGACTAAGGCGGAGCCGGCCGGGCTCGAGGTCCGCGAGATCCTGCTGACCGAAGCCCAGATCGCCGAGAAGGTCGCAGGCCTGGCCCGCGCCATCGCCCCGCGCATCGACGACGACACCGTCGCGGTCTGCCTCTTGACCGGCGGCCTGTGGTTCGCCGCCGACCTGACCCGGGCCCTGGCCCGCGAGGGCCGCCATGTCCGCTTCGACGCCCTGTGGCTGGCGTCTTACGGCGACGAACGCGCCAGCCTCGGCCGCTGCGAGGTCCGCGCCGACCTGCAACGCCCGCTGGCCGGGCGCCGCGCCCTGGTCATCGACGACGTGTTCGACACCGGCCTCTCCCTGTCGGAGGCCCACCGCCTGGTCCGCGACGCCGGCGCCGCCGAAGTGCTGACCTGCGTCTTCGCCACCAAGCCCTGGCCCAAGCCCCGCGCCATCCAGCCGGACTTCAGCGCCTGGGACGCCCCGGCCCGCTTCCTCGTCGGCTACGGCATGGACGCCGCCGGCGCCCTGCGCGGCCTCCCCTACATCGGCGCCATGGACTGACGTTCATATCCTCCCCCGCATGCGGGGGAGGGGGACCGCCGAACGGCGGTGGAGGGGGCGTTCCGCAAGCTCAGAGCCCAGTCACGCCCCCTCCACCCCTTCGGGGTCCCCCTCCCCCATTGCATGGGGGAGGAGACGAGGCCCACCCGATGTCGCAGATTTAGCCACTTGCTGCAGTCGTACCGAACCCCAAACCGCCCGGAAACTCCGGTCGGGGGTAAGAGGCTGTATCCACTTGAGAAAGACCGTTCGCGCCGATAGTGTGTTCGTGTTTTGTTTTTGTCGAGCGGAAAGCGCGCGGGCCCTCCGTGGCGCCCCGCCAATTTGGGGGTTGTGCGCCCCTTGATCTGCGGCCCAGTCTGAGCGGCATAAACTTAAGGGGGGAGCCAATGGGCCATCAGAACCTGGGCCTCGGCCTCGTCGCCGCGGTGGCCTGTAGCGTCTTGAGCGCCAGCCCGGCCTCCGCCGCCAACTGGTGGTTCCTGGCCGGCGGCAAGGCGCGCGTCGTCTATGCCGACCTGGACAGTATCGCCGCCCGGAAGTTCGGCGGCGTCCCCTATACCGAAGTCAAGACCCTGACGCGGACCGCGCGCCCCGATGCGGACGGCGTCAGGTACACTCAGATGACCATCAGTTTCGACTGTAAGAGCACCAAGACCTTCGCCCCCTTGACCACCTATCAGGATGACAAAGGCGTGATGGTGCTCGAAGACGTGGCGGTGTTCGACCCGTCCACGATGATCAAGGTCAAGCCCGGCGACACCTACGAGATCATGCGGCTGTTCGCCTGCAACGCGTCGCAGATGAGCGGTCTTGAGACCTTCGCGATCAATGGGCGGACCTTCACGCGGGTCCCGGACGCCAGGGCGGACGCCCGCCGCAGGCTCCCGTAAGTCCGCCCCGGCCTAGAGGAACAGGGAGGACCCCCATGAGCGAAGCCATCGGTCCCGGCGACCTGGTGATCTGCGTCAACGTCGCGCCCAACCACGCCACCGGCCGCGCCGTGCCCCTGGTGGCGGGCGAGACCTACCGCGTGCGCGACATCATGGACTTCGCCTGCCCCTGCGGCCGCGGCGACGCCCTCCTGGACATCGGCATCGACTTCGCCTGGTGCCAGACGAGGTTCCGCCTGCTGCCCAAGCCGAAGGCCCAGACGCGGAAGGTGTCGGCACCGAAGGAGGTGGAGACGGTTTGAGGGTGGCATTCGGCCCTGTGGAAGGAGACTTACTCTGTTGCTTTTATCAGGCCCTCAATGAGCTTTTTGCTTATATCAAATAATTCAGTAAGCCGTTTCGGTCCTAAGGAATTGGTGCCGCCATGGGCAACTGAATTTCTCACACCGTAAAGAGAGGAAATACCAACCTCTACATCCTGATTAGACTCGATAAATGTGCGAAAATTTCTGTACCAATTGCTGTCGAATCTAAGAAGCAGTTGCTCTATGGCGTCTTTGTCGTAATTTGTGCCCCGCTTAAAATGAGAGCGTATAAAGTTCAGCACGCGCTCGTGGGCTCGTCTGTTCAGGCGCTCGACAATGATAGTCTCTACCGAACGTTCCACGAAGCCGCAGACAAGAACGGCTCCAAAGCGAGCCAAGTAGCTCTGCAATTCCTCCGGAACGTCCCTTGCTGTCGCGCGGGCAATGAAGCGCTCGATCTCAGTGATCCGGCTATCGAGCTGGTGTCTCATTAGAGGCCGTTAAATGCCTCAGCGCCAAGTCGCAGACGGGCCTTGACGCTCTCTTCGTCTGCCGTCGCCCGCACCCATGCCTTTCGGAAATTCTGGTCGGCTAGCAGTAAGTCATAGGCGGCCGAGACGGCGTCTGGCGCGGGGGGAGGTCCCTTAGTCAGGCGCGCAGCAAGCCCTGTCATCACGCCATCAAATACCGCTGCATTGAATGTGCGTGCGGGGCGAAATGCCCGACCGTTGAGCGCAATGTCAATTAAGTTAGTTGTATCTATGAACAAGGACATCAGAGACTTGATGTGATTGTCTGAATGTTTATTTGCCTTTGCCGTATACTCATTCAGAAAGGTTGCCATGGGTCTTGTGTACGTTGAGGCGGATTCGTGCATGGCAAAAAAACGCACTATGAGCTCTTGATCTTTAGCTCGCTTGTTTTCGGGAGATCCGAATATCCTGCGCCAGGCTTCAGATTTATTCAATTCTCTTACGGCTGAATTGAAGGGGCCGCTGGTAATGCAGTTGCGGATCTCTTGTGGTGAAAGGCGAATGCCGCCAGAATTAATTCTCTCAAAGACGAAATAAATGCTGTCCAATACGTCTGCAGGCTCATCTTGCTGAAAGATGGTGGCGTGTATAATTGCGTCGTCAATCTTGAGTTGGTCTGAAGGATCTAAATCTTTGTAAGATTTCTCGTTCCAAGGCTCCCGAATGCCAAGCAAACGAAACTTTCGCTCTCCGAAAGTACCATCATGAAAAGCTACAAGTGACCTTAGTCTCTGCTGACCGTCTATCACAAGATGCTTATTCGTACCTAATTCCTTGTAGAGAAATATTCCCGGAACAGGAAGGCCCATTAGTAGAGATTCGATGAACTTGGAGGCGTGCCTCTGAGACCATACGAACCGGCGTTGAAACTCCGGCACGGTGAAGGAGCCAGATTTCATACGCCGAATTAGGACTTCCACTGAATAGTCAGCGCCATAGCTGGTGATCGAGAACTTCCTAGTATCTCCAGCATCTAGAAGCGCTTCGTCGTCAATGCCTTCGGCCAGGGCAATTTCGTACTCATCCTGTGAGCCGACTTGGTCGTCAGATGTATCTTCCGCTTCCATTCTCATTCCCTGGCGCGCGCCGCAGCGATTGCTACCCAACCTTGTATGGCAACATTCCCAGTGCTGCTAGGTGGCCGATGCTTGAGCCACGTGCCAAGTCGCTGTCATTTTTGACAAGCCGCCGAAGTCCTAAGCGTATGACTGCTAATGGCTCAGCCAAGCTCCCCCTCAGGCGCTTCGCGCCAGCTCCCCCAGAGGGGGAGCAACTGCCGGTGGCTAGTCGGCTACCGCCGGCGCCTCCACCAACCACCGCCCCAACGCCTCCTTGAGCGCCTCCGACAGCGGGCTCGACCCTTCGGCGCTGGCCTGGACGAAGGTCGTGGTGCAGACGCCGACGCAGGCGTCGCCCTGGAACAGGGCCTGGGCGAGGTCGTAGCTGGCCTTGCCGATGCGCAGGATTCCGGTGCGGACCACGGGCTCCGGGCCCGCATAGAAGACCTCGGCCAGGTAGGTGACGCGGCTGTCGGCGGTGACGATGCGGGAGATCTCGGCCGCCGGAACGGCTGCGAACACCTCGCGGGAGAAGCGGGATCGGGCTTCATCGTAATAGCCGGCGATGGCGATGTTGTTCACGTGGCCCAGGCGGTCCTCGTCGGAATAGCGCGGCTGGAGCGTGAAGGTGTGGGGGTAGCGGTGGGCGTCTGCGCGCCAGGCGGGGGGCTTCATCTTGCGGCGGGGTCTCGGCGGTGGCGGGGCGTGGGCAGTCTTAAGCGCCGGGCGGGGCAGGGGGAAACCGTGACGTGGCGGCGCCCTTGTCCGCGTCCCTTTCGGCCCAGGGGAGTTGAGCGTTGTCCGTAGAGTTAATCTGCGTTGAATCAAGTTGTACTCAGAATGCGCGCAGCAAATTGTCGCGCAATAGTCTTGGTGAATAAGTCCTTAATCTGGGGAATCTGAAACGCACGTTTAATCCTGTCCTGTTAATCGGCTCGCGAACATTGATTGCATTCCGATTGAGCGGGTATCCATCGCATGAAGACGTGGGCTCTTGAGTGGCGCGGCGCGGACCAGGCCTTCACCTGTGCGCAGGACGGGTGCGCCGAGGCGGACCTGGTGCTGTTCTTCGGGGCGCGGGGCATCCTGGCGCGGCCCTCGGCCTTTGAGACCCTGCGCGCGGCCTGCCCGTCGGCCCTGATCGTCGGCTGCACCACCGGGACCATCATCGCCGGCGACGCCATCGAGGATGATGGGGCGAGCGCCGTCGCCGTGAAGCTGGAGCGGTCGCAGGTGCGCCTGGCCAGTGTCGAGATCGCCGGCAAGACCAGCGAGGCGGTGGGCGCCGAGCTCGCCCGGATGCTGACCGACGCCTCGCCGGCCGGCGACGGGCGCCTGGCCGCGGTGCTGATCATCTCCGACGGGCTGAACGTCAACGGCAGCGCCCTGGTGGGCGGCCTGCAGGCCGGGGTGGGCGCGGGCGTGGCGATCGGCGGCGGCCTGGCCGCCGACGGCGCGGCCTTCGAGAAGACCCTGGTGGCCGCCAACGGCCAGCCGCGCGAGAACCTGGTGGCCGCCATCGGCTTCTATGGCGACGGGCTGGAGGCGCGGATGGGCGTCGCCCACGGCTGGGAGCGGTTCGGCCCGCCGCGCCGGATCACCAAGGCCGCCGGCGCCGTGCTGTTCGAGATGGACGGCAAACCGGCCCTGGACCTCTATGAAAAGTACCTGGGCGACGAGGCGGCGCAGCTGCCGGCCTCGGCCCTGCTCTATCCGCTGCTGATCTCCAACCCCGCCGACGAGAGCGACCAGGTGGTGCGCACCATCCTGGCGGTGGATCACGAGGCGCGGACCATGACCTTCGCCGGCGACATGCCCGAGGGCTGGACCGCCAAGCTGATGCGCGGCGCCGCCGACAGCCTGACCCAGGGGGCGCTCGACGCCGCCGACATGGTGCGGGCCGAGGCGGCCGACGCCTCCGAGACCCTGGCCCTGCTGGTCAGCTGCGTGGGCCGCCGCCTGGCCATGGGCCAGCGGACCGGGGACGAGGTCGAGGCGGTCAGCGAAGTGCTGGGCCCGGCCGCGCGCCGCATCGGCTTCTATTCCTATGGCGAGGTCGTGACCCCTGGGGTGGCGGGCCATTGCGGCCTGCACAACCAGACCATGACGCTGATGACCCTGCGCGAGGCGGCCTGAGGCCTCGCCTGTGTGAACCATGTCAGACGCATTCACCAGCACCCTGCGGCGACAGATCGCCCGGGCCACCGGCCCGGACGGGACGCTTGATGTCGAGCGGCTGCTGCAGGCGGTCAACGAGTCCTATCTCGAACACGCCCGCGATGTCCGCCGCATGACCCGGGCCAACGCCCTGATGGTGGAGGAGCTGCAGGAGATGATGCAGCTGCTGCAGACCGCCGCCGAAGACCGCAACCCCCTGGCCGCGGCGCCGACGCCGCTGGCCCGCGCCGGATAGTCCGCCATGACGCTCGCCCCCGCCGACCGCACCACCAAGGGCCGCGGCCTGAACAGCATTCCGGTGCGTTTCGCCCTGATGGCCGGCGGCCTGACCGGGGCCGGGGCCTTCGCCGCCGACTTCGCCCTGCATGGGGCGGAGCGGATGGAGCCGTTCACCCTGGCCCAGATCGCCCTGGCCCCGGCCGGCCTGTCGGCCCTGATCACCTACCTGGCGGCCAACCGCCTGGCCGGGGCGATCCGCGCCCTGCGCGCCAGCACCGACGCCATCGTGGCCGGGGAGTTCGACACCCCCGTGGACGTCGACTGCGCCTGCGAGGTCGGCGGCCTGGCCGACAGTTTCCGGGCCATGCAGCAGCGCCTGAACGGCAACCTCCTGCGTATGAACCTGGTGGCCTATACCGACGTGGTCACCGGCCTGCCCAACCGGGCGGTGGTCAGCCACGTGCTCGGCCTGATCAATGACAAGCGCGGTGTCGCCTCCTGCCGCGGCGCCCTGCTGTTCATCGACCTGGACGGCTTCAAGCGGGTCAACGACACCCTGGGCCACGAGGCCGGGGACGAGCTGCTGCGCCAGGCCAGCGACCGCATCGCCACCCTGGGGCTGGGCTCCGCCCCCGGAGAGTTGGAAAGCTGCGTCAACCAGCTGGGCGAGCTGCGCCAGGCCTGTCCGACCCGCCCGGTGCTCGCCCGCTTCGCCGGCGATGAGTTCGTCATCGTCCTGCCGCAACAGGACGGCGCCCAGGAGGTGCAGGACACCGCTGATCGGATCCTGGCGGCCCTGCGCCAGCCGTTCCAGATCGCCGGCTCCGAGGTGGCGATCAGCGCCAGCATCGGCGTCGCGCGCTTCCCCCTCGACACCGCCAAGGCCGACGAGCTGCTCAGCTTCGCCGACATCGCGATGTACGACGCCAAGCAGTCGGGCAAGGACCGCTGCCGGTTCTTCGACGCCTCGCTGTGGGACGCGCTGGTTGAGCGCACCCGGCTGGAGAACGATCTGCGCGGCGCCGTGGAGCGCGACGAGCTGGTGCTGCACTTCCAGCCCAAGCTCAGCGCCCGGACCATGGGGTTGAGGGGCGTGGAGGCCCTGGCCCGCTGGCGGCATCCCGACCTGGGCGACATCCCGCCCGACACCTTCGTCAAGATCGCCGAACAGGCCGGCTTCGGCATCGCCCTGGACAGCTCGATCCTGCGGCTCGCCGTCCAGCGCATCCGCGCCTGGATGGACCAGGGCGTGAAGCGCCGCATCGCGGTCAACATCTCCGCGCCCCAGTTCATGCGCCCGGAGTTTGTCGGCGAGGTGCTGAGCCTGTTGGACGCGCACGGCGTCGATCCCGAGCTCCTGGAGCTGGAGGTCACCGAGCGCATCGTCATGGCCGACTTCGCCGAGGCCCGTCGCCGAATGGACGACCTGCAGACAGCGGGGGTGCGGATCTCCATCGACGACTTCGGGACCGGCTATTCCAACCTGTCCCAGCTGTCGCAGCTGTCCTTCGACATGCTCAAGATCGACAAGAGCCTGGTGGACGGCATCGGCGCCAGCGCCAAGTCCGAGGCCATCCTGACCGCGGTGATCCAGATGGCGCACGCCCTGGGCCACACCGTCGTCGCCGAGGGCGTCGAACTGGCCGAGCAGCACGCCTTCCTGCAGCAGCTGGGCTGCGACGAGGTGCAGGGCTATCTGTTCAGCCACCCCTTGCCCGAGGCCGAACTGGAGGCCTGGGAAGCCCAGCGCGGCCGCGTCGGCGCTGTCGGCCTGCTCGAAGGCCTGTCGGCCCGGCTGAGCCTGGTGGCCAAGGCGGGCTGAGCTACAGCCAGTCCGGGGTGCGCTCGCGGTTCAGCATGTCCTCATAGGTCGGCCGCGGACGGATGACCGACCAGCGGTCGCCCTTGACCAGGACCTCAGGGACCAGGAGGCGGCTGTTGTACTCGCTGGACATCACCGCGCCGTAGGCGCCGGCGCTCATGAAGGCGACCAGGTCGCCCGGGGCCAGCGGCGGCAGGGCGCGGTCGCGGGTGAAGGTGTCGCCGGTCTCGCAGATCGGGCCGACCACGTCGTAGGTGACGGCCTCGCCGGCCCGGGGGCTCAAGGCCTGGATCTCGTGATAGGCGTCGTACATGGCCGGGCGGATCAGGTCGTTCATGGCCGCGTCGATGACGCAGAACTTCCGCCCCTCGGGCCGCTCGTGGATGTGCAGGACTTCCGCGACCAGGACGCCGGCGTTGGCGCAAATCATCCGGCCAGGCTCGAAGGAATAGGCCACGTCCAGCCCGCCCATGGTCGAGGCGATCATCCGGGCGTAGTCGGCGGGTGAGGGCGGGGGCGGCTGGTTGAAATAGGGCACGCCCAGCCCGCCGCCGAGATCCAGGCGCTCGACGGAGAGGCCCTCGGCGCGCAGCCGCTGGACCAGGCCCTTCATCTTGGCGAAGGCCTCGGCCATGGGGGCCAGGTCGCTGATCTGGCTGCCGATATGGCAGGTGACGCCCACGGGCTTCAGGCCGGCGTTGTTGGCGGCCTGGGCATAGAGCCGCTCGGCCTCGGAGAAGGAGACGCCGAACTTGTTGTCCGCCTTGCCGGTGGCGATCTTGGCGTGGCCGCCGGCCGAGACGTCCGGATTGACGCGGATGGCGATGGTCGCGCGGGTCCCCAGGGATTGGGCGACCTGCGAGGCCAGGTGCATCTCCGGCTCGCTCTCGACATTGATCTCGGAGACGCCGCTCCGGATCGCAAAGGCCAGCTCATCGGCGGTCTTGCCGACGCCGGAGAAGACGATGCGCTCGCCCGGAACGCCGGCGGCGAGCGCGCGGCGGATCTCGCCCTCGGAGACGGTGTCTGCGCCCGCGCCCAGCTGGGCCAGGGTCTTCAGCACCGCCACATTGGAGTTGGCCTTGACCGCAAAGGCGATCAGCGGGTCGCCGCCGTGCTCACCGCGGATGCCCTCGGCCACCAGGGCGTCGCGCAGCACGGTGTAGTGCCGCTCAAGGGTGGCGGAGGAATAGACATAGACCGGCGTGCCGACCTCTTGGGCGATGGCGGCGAGGGAGACGTCCTCGCACCACAGCGCGCCGTCGCGCAGTTCGAAGTGGTTCATCGCGGCGTGGCGTAGGGATCGGGCAGGACGCCCTGCGGCCCGGACGCGGTCGGATTGACCGTGCCCTCGATCGGCACGGTGCGCGAGGGCGAGGGATCGGAGTTGCGGTCGCGCGGGTCGACCGTGCGGACCGAGCGGGTCGGCTCCGGCCCGGCGTCGGCGCCGCCGCCGTGGCCGAACATCGGGCCGGGACGCTCCAGGGCGCCCAGCTTGCCGCAGGCCGACAGGCCGAGCGCCAGGATCAGCGTGATGGCGAGGTTGCGCGTGATCATTTCAGCATCTCCTTCCAGCGCGCCACCTGGGCGCGGACCTGTTCGGGCGAGGTTCCGCCATAGCTGCGGCGGCTGCCCGCCGAGGCCCTGGGGGTCAGGACGTCATAGACGTCTGCGGTGATTCCCTGGTTCAGGGCCTGCAGTTCGGAGAGCGGCAGGTCGGCGAGGTCGCAGCCCAGGGTCTCGGCCCGCTTCACCGCCGCGCCGGTCACGTGGTGGGCATCGCGGAACGGCAGGTCCAGGGTGCGCACCAGCCAGTCGGCGAGGTCGGTGGCGGTGGAGAAGCCGGAGCCGGCGGCCTGGGCCATGCGCGCGGCCACGGGCTCCAGGTCGGCGACCATGCCGGCCATGGCGGCGAGGCTGAGCTCCAGGGCGTCGAAGGCCTCGAAGGTCGGGACCTTGTCCTCCTGCATGTCCTTTGAATAGGCGAGCGGCAGGCCCTTCATCACCACGGACAGCTGGGTGAAGGAGCCGAGCAGGCGGCCGACCTTGGCGCGCACCAGCTCGGCGGCGTCCGGGTTCTTCTTCTGCGGCATGATGGACGAGCCGGTGGTGAAGGCGTCGGTCAGCTTGATGAAGCCGAACTGCGGGGTCATCCAGACCACGATCTCTTCCGCCAGGCGCGAGAGGTGCGTGCCGCAGATGGTGGCGTCGGCCAGGGCCTCGAGCGCGAAGTCGCGGGCCGACACGCTGTCCAGCGAATTGGCGGTGGGGCGGTCGAAGCCCAGCGCGCGCGCCGTGGCCTCGCGGTCGATGGGGAAGGGCGAACCGGCGAGCGCCGCGGCGCCCAGGGGGCACTCGTTCATTCGCTTGGCGGCGTCGGCGAAGCGCGAGGCGTCGCGGCCGAACATTTCCACGTAGGCCATCAGGTGGTGGCCGAAGGTCACCGGCTGGGCCGGCTGCAGGTGGGTGAAGCCCGGCATCAGGGTCTCGGCGTGCGCCTCGGCCTTGGCCACCAGGGCGGCCTGCAGGCCACGCAGCTGGCCCTCGACCCGGCGACAGGCGTCGCGGACCCACAGACGGAAGTCGACGGCGACCTGGTCATTGCGCGAGCGGGCGGTGTGCAGCCGCCCAGCGGCCGGCCCGATCAGCTCACGCAGCCGGGCCTCCACGTTCATATGGATGTCTTCGTACTCTTCCCGGAAGGGGAAGGTCCCGGCGGCCATCTCCGCCTCGATGTCGGCCAGGCCCTGCTGGATGGCGGCCTCGTCGGCGCTTGAAATGACGCCCTGCTTGCGCAACATCGCGGCGTGCGCGCGGGACCCGGCCAGGTCCTGGGCGGCCAGGCGGCGGTCAAAGCCGATGGAGACGTTGATCGCCTGCATCAATTCCGCCGGTTTGGCCGTAAACCGGCCGCCCCACATGGCCTGGCCCTGGCCGTCGGCGGCGGACTGAACGGGCGTTTGCGAGGAGTCGTCGGACATTGAGCGAGAACAGCCAGAATGAGGTCGGCGGGAATAAGCCCAGCGGCTTGAAGTGGGCCCTCTGGGGCGTCGCCGCGGTCGGCGTCGCCGCGGTTGTCTATATCATCGTCCAGGCCGCGGCCAATCCCGGCCCGCGCGGCGATTTGAAGTCGGTCGCCAAGGGCGAGATGGCCAAGCTCGTGGTCCCCGCCGAAGCCACCGCCGCGCCCGCCACCACCTTCTATGACGGCGAGGGCAAGCCGCTGCGCCTGGCCGACTTCAAGGGCAAGGTCGTGGTGCTGAACATCTGGGCCACCTGGTGCGCGCCCTGCAAGATCGAGATGCCGGCGCTCGCCAAGCTCCAGGCGGAGTACTCACCCGATAAAGTGGTGGTGATCCCGGTCAGCGTCGATGGCGACCGAGACGTGGATACGGCCAAGCAGTTCATCGCTCAGAACGCCCCGCTGGGCTTCTATCGCGATCCCAAGATGAAGCTGCCCTACGACCTGAAGCCGGTCGCCGTGGGCATGCCGACCACCATCATCTTTGACGCCGAGGGGGTGGAGAAGGGCCGGCTGGCGGGCGGCGCCGACTGGTCGGGCAAGGACGCCAAGGCCGTTATCGACAAGGTGCTGGCCGCGGGCTGAGGCGCTTTTGGGTTGACCGCCCATAGCGGGCGGGGGACTAATTCCAGGCGTGCGGTCTCGCGGGCCTGCCGAACCTCGTCCCGCCCTGGCGGCCGCGAGGGGGATCAGGCTGCGGCGCGTGCGCCAAGTGCAGGAGTTCCCCGGGCGACCGGCGACAGCCGGTCCCCCCGCGGCGTGTCAGGAGACGAGGACGGATATGGCCACCGGTACGGTCAAGTGGTTCAACACCACCAAGGGTTACGGTTTCATCCAGCCGGATGATGGCGGCAAGGACGTCTTCGTCCACATCTCCGCCGTGGAGCGCGCGGGCCTGAGCGGCCTGAACGACGGCCAGAAGGTCAGCTTCAATCTGAAGGAAGAGCGCGGCAAGGTCGCCGCCGTGGACCTGCAGGTCGGCTGATCCCGCCCACGAAAAAGGGCGCGGCCTGCATAAGGTCCGCGCCCTGATTTTCAGCGTCCTATCGGACCGGTCTCCTGATCCTATGGGTCAGGCGACTTCCTTCTGGCGGCTCGCGTCAGCGTTGGTCAGGGCGCGCATGAAGCTCACCAGTGAGGTGCGGGCCTCGGCCGGCAGGCGCTCGAAGCCGGCCAGCAGTTCCAGCGCGCCCGGCGTGCGCATGCGGCTGAGCAGGTCCAGGTCACCCGTGGCGTCGTGCCCGGGGGTGTCCAGCACGTCCATCAGGTCGACCACCCGGCAGCGCAGGGCGCGGGCGATCTGAACCAGGCGCGAGAACGAGATCCGGTTCGCGCCGTTCTCATACTTCTGAATTTGCTGGAAGCTCACGCCGCACTGCTCGGCCAGGGCTTCTTGCGACATACCAATGGTGCGGCGACGAATGCGGACCGCAGCGCCCAGGGCGACATCCATCGGATCGGGGGTCTTGTTGGAAACCTCGGCCATGTCACCCTTCCCTTTGTAGTTATCAGCGTTCATACCGACGGTCCGACGCCGGTCATCCAAGATGAACCGAGTAATTGCACAAATTTCAGTTTTGCAAAGCGGCAACTTGGAGTGCAGCGCCCAAGGTGGGTAGTTTCGGGCCGTCACAACTCAGCCGTTAGCCCGAACGCGCCCGGATTCTGAATTTCTGCTGTAAATCCAAATTACAGGTGGGGGGCTAGGGAATCCGCAAGCGTGTGATCTCTCAGGACTTTCCCGCCTAGGCGGTCCTGCGCAGGTTGAGTGGCATGGCGCCATTCTGGGCACTGTATCCTCAATGTATGCTCGATATGAGTATTTTCATCTCGACGAATTCATGCACTCAACCTGAGTATAGTTGAGGTCCAATTCCGCTGGTTGCGGCCAAATCTCAGTTTTTGGGCGGGATGCGACTCAGCGTGGCAGACGGAGTCCGTCGATGCCTGGGACGGCCCCCGCGGCTTGTCGCCGACTGCCCCTCGGGTTAGGCCGCTTAGGGGACGGCGCCAGACGGCGCCGCGCATCTGGGGAGGGTTGTCCATGTCTAGGATCGGTATGGTGCTGGCGGCGAGCGTGTGTCTGGCGCCCCTGCAGGCCCTGGCGGCCAATCCCGGCGCGGCCCAGGCCCAGCGCGTGACCATCACCCGCGACACCTGGGGCATCGCCCACATCCGCGGCAAGACCGACGCCGATGCGGTGTTCGGCATGATCTACGCCCAGGCCGAGGACGACTTTAATCGGGTGGAGACCAACTACCTGACCGCGCTCGGGCGCAGGGCCCAGGCCGAGGGCGAGGCGGCGATCTGGGGCGACCTGCGCCAACGCCTGTTCATCAATGACGCCGACCTAAAGGCCCAGTACGCCAAGAGCCCCGGCTGGCTGAAGACCTTGATGACCGCCTGGGCTGACGGGCTGAACTACTACCTGGCCACCCATCCGCAGGTGAAGCCCAAGGTGCTGACGCACTTCGAGCCCTGGATGGCGCTCAGCTTCACCGAGGGCAGCATCGGCGGCGACATCGAGAAGGTCTCGTTGACCGGGCTGGAGAGCTTTTACGGCAAGCGCCAGGTGGCGATGACCGAGGACGAACTCGGCCTGAAGCCCTGGGAGCCCTCGGGCTCCAACGGCATCGCCATCGCCCCGTCCAACACCAAGGACGGCCACGCCCTCTTGCTGATCAACCCGCACACCTCGTTCTACTTCCGCTCGGAAGCCCAGGTGACCTCGGACCAGGGCCTGAACGTCTATGGCGCCAGCACCTGGGGCCAGTTCTTCGTCTACCAGGGCTTCAACGAGAAGGCCGGGTGGATGCACACCACCAGCACCCTCGATAGTGTCGACGAGTTCGCCGAGACCATCGTCGATCAGGGCGGCAAGCTGTTCTACCGCTATGGCAAGGCGCTGCGTCCGGTCACGGTCGGCAAGATCACCGTGCCGTACAAGGCCGCCGACGGGTCGATGAAGAGCCGCGACTTCACCGTCTATCGCACCCACCACGGCCCCATCGTGCGTGAGGCGGACGGCAAGTGGGTGGCGTTTTCGCTGATGAACACCCCGATCGCGGCCCTGCAGCAATCCTTCCTGCGCACCAAGGCCACCGACCTGAAGGCGTTCCAGAAGGTGGCGGAGTTCCGGGCCAACTCGTCGAACAACACCCTGTTCGCGGACTCAACCGGCCAGGTCGCGCTTCTGATGCCGCAATTCGTGCCCAAGCGGGACAACCGCTTCGACTATACGAAGCCGGTGGACGGCTCGGATCCCGCCACCGACTGGCAGGGTCTGCATGCGCTTTCCGAGGCGCCCAGCGTGATCGCCCCGGCCAATGGCTGGGTCGCGAACTCCAACAACTGGCCCTATTCCGCCGCCGCCCAGTTCAGCCCGAAGATCCAGGACTATCCGAAGTATATGGACAGCGTGGGCGAGAACCCGCGCGGCCTGCACTACATCTCGCTCCTGAAGGACCGGAAGGACTTCACGGTCGATAGCCTGGTGACCACGGCCTACGACCCCTACCAGCCGGCCTTCGCGCGCCTTGTGCCCACCCTGGTCACCGCCTGGGACAAGCTGGCCTGGGACGATCCCCGCAAGATGGCCCTGGCCGACCAGGTCGCGGTCCTGCGCGGCTGGGACAATCGCTGGAGCACGGACTCCGTCGCCCAGACCCTGGCCGTCTATTGGGGCGAGGCGATGTGGAACATGGGCGCGGCCGAAGCCAAGGCCGACGAGGTGACCATCTATGACTGGATGGACGGCCGCTCGAGCGCCGACCAGAAGCTGAAGGCCCTGGCGGACGCGTCCGCCAAGCTCACCGCCGACTTCGGGACCTGGAAGACCGCCTGGGGGCAGGTGAACCGCTTCCAGCGCCTGACAGACGACATCGTCCACCCGTTCGATGACGCCAAGCCCTCGATCCCGGTCGGGTTCGCCTCGGCCCAGTGGGGGTCGCTGGCGTCTTATGGCATCCGTTCGGACGAGGGCACGAAGAAGCGCTACGGGACCTACGGCAACAGCTTCGTGGCGGTGGTCGAGTTCGGCCCGCGCCTGAAGGCCCGCGCCATCACCGCCGGCGGCGAAAGCGGCGACCCGGCCTCGCCCCACTTCAACGACCAGGCGGAGCGCTATTCCAAGGGCGACCTGCGCGAGGTCTGGTTCTACCCCGACCAGGTCAAGGCCCACACCGAGCGGGTCTACAAGCCGGGGGAATAGAGGGGAGTCCTTCTGGTGGAGGCGCTCCCCAACACGCCTTGACCGATAGCGGCGACGCTGACCACCTTGACGCGTGGGTCGGCTGGAGACCCGTTTACGTTCAGGGGGTGTTTCATGTTGCGCCGCACGGTGCTTCTTTCGGTGGCCGCAAGCCTTGTGGCCGCCCCGATGGCGTGGGGAGCCGAGGCTCCCGTCGCGAAGGTGCCGGAAGGCACGGAACTGCTGATCCGGTTCAATGACCGACTGTCGTCGGGGACGAACTCCGCGGGGGACCAGTTCTCCATCACGCTCGACGAGGACGTGCGCCTCGCCGACGGGACCGTCGTGAAGGCGGGCTACCGCGGAAAAGGCGAGGTCACCGACGCCAGGAAGAAGGGCTTTATGGGCCAGGCCGGCGAGTTGAACATCCGGCTCAACTACCTGAGGGTCGGCGATGCGCGGATCCGGCTGCGCGCCAGCAAGGGCGGCGAAGGCAAGGGCGCCATGGGCGCGACGATCGCGCTGACGGTCCTGTTCGGGCCGCTCGGGTTGCTCAAGCGCGGCCATGACATCGAGATCAAGCCGGGGCAGACCCTGACCGCCTATGCCGACCAGGACGCGCTTCTGCCGCTCCCCCTGCCGCCTCCGCCTGAAGACTGAAGCCTCGCGCCCCTTCTGAGGTTCAGAAGGGGCGCGCCGCAATCAGATCGGTTCGTACGGGAACACGCCGGCGCTGGCGCCGAGGTCGGTGAAGTTGGGGGTCATGGCCGGGAGGCAGTGATCCAGGAGGGTCTGGGGCGTCCAGCCTTCCATCCGGGCCAGGGACTTCACGGGGCGCGGCTGGTTGAACAGCACCACCTCGTTGCCGCGCACGGCGAAGATCTGGCCGCTGACGGCCTTCGCGCCCGGGCCGGCCAGGGCGACGGCCAGCTGGGCCACCTGGTCGGCGCGCATGGCGCGCTGCATCCGCTCAACCCGCTGGGCCGAGGCCTCGTCCTTCACCGGGATGGTGGCGATCATCCGGGTCCAGGCGAAGGGGGCGATGATGTTGGAGCGGACGTTCTTGGCCGCGCCTTCCATGGCCACGATCCGCGACAGGCCCATCACGCCCAGCTTGGCGGCGGCGTAGTTGGCCTGGCCGATGTTGCCGATCAGGCCCGAGGTCGAGGTGAAGTGGACGTAGGAGCCTTCCTCCTGGTTCCGGAACAGCTCGATGGAGGCGCGGGTGACGTTATAGGCGCCGCGCAGGTGGACCTCGATGACCGCGTCCCAGTCGGCGTCGTCCATCTTGTGGAACATCTTGTCGCGCAGGATGCCGGCCGGGTTCACCACGGCGTGCAGGCCGCCGAAGGTGTCCTTGGCCTGTTCGATCATCCGCTTCACGCCGTCCATGCTGGCGACGCTGTCGGAGTTGGAGACCGCCTCGCCGCCGGCGGCGCGGATTTCCTGGGCGGTGGCCTCGGCCGGGCCCGCATCGCCGGCGTCGCCGCCGCCGACCGAGCCACCCAGGTCATTGACCACCACCTTGGCGCCCTCGCGCGCGGCGAGCAGCGCGCACTCCTTGCCGATGCCGCCGGCCCCGCCGGTGACCAGAACGACCTTGCCGTCGAGCACGCCCATCTTCGTCTCCTTGGTTTCGCGCCGCCCGTTCCGCCGGGCGCGTCGGCGACTGCATTACGCGGTGAAGCGCGATCATGGAACTCGTCGCGCTACGTCACCGGGCGCGGAGAGGTTGATTCCTCCGCCGCAGCGCTTCATGTCCAAGGGGTCCCAAGGAGGCCTTCATGGACGAGGATTTCCGGCGCGCGGCGCTGGACTATCACCGCTTTCCGCAGCCCGGTAAGCTGACGGTCGAGCCGACCAAGCGCATGGCGACCCAGCGCGACTTGGCCCTGGCCTATTCGCCGGGGGTCGCTGCGCCGTGCGAGGCCATCGCCGCCGACCCGGACACCGCCCGCGACTATACCGGCCGGGGCAACCTGGTGGCCGTGATCACCAACGGCACCGCCGTGCTGGGCCTGGGCAATATCGGGCCGCTGGCCGGCAAGCCGGTGATGGAGGGCAAGGCCGCCCTGTTCAAGAAGTTCGCCGGCATCGACGTCTTCGACATCGAAGTCGACGCCCTGGACCCCGAGCGGTTCATCGAGGTGGTGGCGGCGCTGGAGCCCACCTTCGGCGGCATCAATCTGGAGGACATCAAGGCCCCGGAATGCTTCGCCATCGAGCGCGCCCTGCGCGCGCGGATGAACATCCCGGTCTTCCACGACGACCAGCACGGCACCGCCATCGTCTGCGCGGCCGCCGTCCGCAATTCGCTGGTGCTGCAGGGCAAGGCGCTGAAGGACGTCAAGCTGGTCACCTCCGGCGCCGGCGCCGCGGCCATGGCCTGCGTGGACCTGCTGGTCTCCATGGGCCTGCCGGCCGAGAACGTCACCCTCACCGACATCAAGGGCGTGGTCTATGCCGGGCGTGATCCGGACATGCCGGCCAACATGGCCCGCTACGCCCGGCCCACCGACGCGCGCACCCTGCCGGACGTGCTGCCGGGGGCGGACATTTTCTTAGGGTTGTCAGCGCCCAGGGTGCTGAAGCCCGAATGGCTGCCGCTCTTGGGCGAGAAGCCGCTGATCCTGGCCATGGCCAACCCCGAGCCGGAGATCCTTCCGGAGCTGGTCGCCGAGGCCCGGCCGGACGCCATCGTCGCCACCGGCCGCAGCGACTATCCGAACCAGGTCAACAACGTCCTGTGCTTCCCCTTCATCTTCCGGGGCGCGCTGGACGTGGGCGCGACCGAGATCAATGAGGCGATGAAGCTGGCCGCCGTGGAGGCCATCGCCGAACTGGCCCGCGCCGAGGCCAGCGAAGAGGTGGCCAGCGCCTATGGCGGGACCACCCACGCCTTCGGACCGCGCTACATCATCCCCGCGCCCTTTGATCCGCGCCTGATCCTGACCGTCGCCCCGGCCGTGGCCAAGGCGGCGATGGAGAGCGGCGTGGCCAGGCGACCCATCGCCGACTTCGACGCCTACCTTCGGCAGCTGGAGCGGTTCGTCTATCGCTCGGGCCAGCTGATGCGGCCGGTGTTCGAGCGGGCCAAGAAGGCTCCGGCCCGCGTCGCCTACGCCGAGGGCGAGGACGACCGCGTGCTGCGCGCGGTCCAGACCGTGGTGGACGAGGGCCTGGCCCGGCCGGTCCTGGTCGGCCGCCCGGAGGTGATCGCCGGCAAGATCGCCCAGATGGGCTTGCGCCTGAAACCCGGGCACGACGTTGAGATCTTCGACTGGGCGACGGATCCGGACGGGCCGCGGCTGATCAGCGACTATTGCGCCCGGGTCGGCCGGCGCGGCGTCTCGCCGCCGGCGGCGACCCTGCGGTTCCGCACCCGTCCCACCGTGGCGGCCTCCATGCTGCTCGACGCGGGTCGCGTGGATGCGGCCCTGGTCGGCGGCGGCGGCGACTGGTGGAAACACATGACCTACGCCCTGCCGATCCTGCCGCGGCAGGCCGGCGTCTCCCGCGTCTATGCCCTGTCGGCCCTGATCCTGCCGTCGGGCGCGCTGTTCTTCGCCGACACCCACGTCAATGTGGACCCGACCGCCGAACAGATCGCCGAGCTCGCGGCCCTGGCGGCGGAAGAGGTGCGCCGGTTCGGCGTGACGCCCAAGGCGGCCCTGCTCTCGCACTCCAACTTCGGGGCCAGCAACTCGCCGACGGCGCGGAAGATGCGCGACGCGCTCGCCCTGATCCGGTCCCGGACGCCGGAGTTGGAAATCGATGGCGAGATGCACGGGGACTCGGCGCTCAGCCAGATCCTGCGCGAGCGGCTGGTCCCGGATGGCCGGCTGCAGGGCTCGGCCAACCTCCTGATCATGCCCACCCTGGATGCGGCCAATATCAGCCTGACCCTGCTGGCCGGGGCGACGGAGGCGCTGCTGGTCGGCCCCATCCTGCTGGGCCTGTCCAAGCCGCTGCACGTGATGATCCCGACGGTGACCGCGCGCGGCGTCATCAACCTGACCGCCATCGCCGCGGCCCAGGCCTCGGCGCAGGGGCTGGTGGCGGGCTAGGCTTCCGCACCCCTCCCGTTTGTGACATTGTGCGTGTCATAAACGGGAGCTGTCCATGTTGATCCTCGCCGGCCTGATCGCGCTCGTCGCGACCCTTGTCGCCATCGTCTGGCTGATCGGCGCGAGCGAGCCGGTCCAGCGGCTGGGCGTGGCCTCGCCGGCCTGGTTCGTGATGCTGAAGGGCGGAGAGGCGCCAAGCCTTGCGCCCGGCGTGCGCCTGCGCTGGCGCTCCAGGATCGACGCCCCGATGATCGCCGATGAGGCCTATTGGGACACCTGCCTGATCCTGACCGGCGGCGCCCATGACGCCGACCCCCTGACGCTCGGCTCGGGGACGGTGGACGCCTATATCGCCCGCATCGACCTGCTCGCCCCGCCGGCCCTGGCGCTGGGCGTCCTGCGGGTGCTGGTGACCCTGGGCGTGCTGGCCAAGCCCAAGGACGCGCCGGTGACGGATCCCGCGACCCTGGGCTTCCGAACCGACATCATGCCGACCAAGGCCAACACCGAGGCCCTGATCGCCCGGCCGGCCAGCTACCGCCCGGCGATGGTCAACTTCCTGAAGTACTTCGAGACCGCCCGCTACAAGGACGGCCGGCCCTCAACCGGCGCCGAGGCCTATCGCCGCTATGGCGCGGTGGCGCTGCAGACCGTCTATCGGGTGGGCGGGACGCTGCAGTTCTACGGGCGGGTGCGTGACGTGCTGCGCGAGCCGGACGCGGGGCCGACGGTCGGCGACTGGGACGACGTCGCCGTCATGCTCTATCCGAACCCGGCGGCCATCGCGACGATGGAGCAGGTCCCGGTCTATCACGCCGCCCTGCATCACCGGGACGCCGGGCTGGACCGCACGGTTCTCTTGGCCAGCCATCTGGCCTGAACCCGCCGCCTGGGCCAGGATGGTCGCCACAGACGGGGAGGGCGGCCATGACACGCATCACAAGCTTGCTGGGGGCGCTCGCCCTGGCGGTCCTGCTGGGCGCCGCCGGTCCGCCCGCCTTCAGATCCGATATCCCCAAGGGCCCGACGCCCTGGACCCACACCCGCTTCGATGACGCGCCTGGCGACTTCGCCTTCGCCGTGGTCTCGGACCTGGAGTCCGGCTACCGCCCCGGCGTCTTCGACGTGGCCGCCGCCCAACTGGAGCTGATGCGCCCGGCCTTCATCATGACCGTCGGCGACATGATCGACGGCGGGACCGAGGACGTGGCCCGGCTGAAACAGGAATGGGACGATTTCGACGCCCTGGCCGCCAAGGCGCCGGCGCCCTTCTTCCACGTGGCCGGCAACCACGACATGACCAACCTGACCCAGCGCCGGGTCTGGGAGGAGCGCTATGGCCGCCGCTACTACTGGTTCGTCTACAAGGACGTCCTGTTCCTGGTGCTGGACACCGAGGACTATGCGCCCGAGCGGATGCAGCAGATCTACAAGATGCGCGCCGACTACCTGGCCGCCCGCAAGACCGATCCGGCGAACGCCTTCAAGCTGCCCTACGCGTCACTGATCGAATCCAAGGTGGGCGAGATCGGGCCGGACCAGGTGGCCTATTTCCAGAAGGCCATCGCCGACCATCCCAAGGTCCGCTGGACCATCGCCCTGATGCACAAACCCGCCTACAACCGCCAGGGCTCAGGCGGCCTCGCCCCCATCGAGGCGGCGCTGAAGGGCCGGCCCTACACCATCCTGAACGGCCACCTGCACCGCTACAGCTACAGCCAGCTGAACGGGGCCGACCACATCATGCTGGGGACCACCGGCGGCGAGCGGTCCTTCGACGGTTCGGCGGGCGGCATGGACCACTTCATGTGGATCACCATGACCAAGGACGGCCCCAGAATCGCCAACCTCCGCCTCGACGGCGTGCTCGACAAAACCGGCCACGTGCCGGCGAACGGCGAGAGGCTGTGCATCACCCCGAAGTGCTAGCCGGCCCTAGCCCCCGAGGGTCGGGACTCAATTGAGCTGAGTGATCTGCTGCTACATCCGTGTCCTTCTCCCCTTGTGGGAGAAGGTGTCGGGCGAGGAGCTCGACGGATGAGGGGTCGCCCATCCCTTTCCGCAATTGTCGCGAAAGGCCTTCCCGGAGAGGTCTGAGAGACCCCTCATCCGACCCTGCTCCGCAGGGCCACCTTCTCCCACAAGGGGAGAAGGACGCTTTACGCGCATCTGCGAAGGATCAATCGAGTAGGGACGCTACCGCCCCGACAAATCCACCACCGCATTGTCCAGCGGGAACTCCGCCTTGCGCGGAACCGCGGCGCCGGCGGGCGTCCAGGCGCCGGTCCCCTCAAGGATCGCGGGATCCTTCGCCTGGCCGTGGTCGACGAAGGCGGCGAGCGCGTGTGGCACGCCTTCCGCCCCCAAAGGCGAGGGGCCGTCCATCAGCTGAAAGTGCAGGTGCGGCGCGTCCGAATTGCCGGAATTGCCGAGCTTGCCCAGCACCTGGCCGGCCTTGACCTTGTCGCCCGGCTTCACGGTCAGGGTGCCCGGCTGCAGGTGGGCGTAGAGCGCCCAGGTCCCGGCGCCCAAGTCCATGATCACATAGTCCCCGGCGATGGTCTCCAGGGTCACCGGCACGGTGCGATCGGTGTTGGCGCCATCGTTCTCCGGCTGGCCGTCGCGGATCGCGGTGACGGTCCCGTCGGCCACCGCCATCACCGGCGCGCCATAGGCATAGAAGTCGGCGTTATGCTTGCCGCCATTGCGGGCCAGCATCCCGTCGGGGCCGATCTGGATCCAGTCGATGGCGAAGCGCTGGGCGGTGAAGGTGTGGCCGTCCGACTGCATCTGGCTGCGGCGGTGGTCGAGGCTGGCGAGCGCATTGGCCGCCAGCCAGCGCGGGCCGGACAGCGGCGCAGCGATCACCCGCGCGGAGCCCGGCGCAACCGCCACCTGCGGGCCTGGAACCTCCTGGCGCTCCGTCTGGCCGTTCTTGCGCGTATAGGCGAACACCACCTTGTGGGTCAGGGCGCCCGGAACCTTGGCCCCCGGCGCCAGGGCCAGGTCGACGAACACCACCAGGCTGCGGCCGGCGTCGAGCAGGCCCGGCTGGGCGGGCTCGTGGCCGATGGGCTGCAGCATGGCGTCCAGGGCCTTGGCGTCATAGGTGGCCAGCACCTGGCCCTGAGCATCTCTGACCGACAATTGGTCCACCGTGACGGCGCGCGGGGCGAAGTTGGTCAGCCGCAGCTCGTACAACAGCCGCGCCCGCCCGTCGGCCATCACCGCCTGGGGCGGCTTGCCGGCTGAGACCTCGATGGGAAACGCCGTCGGCGCGGCGACCGCGGCCAGGGGCAGGGTGAGAAGGGCGATGGTGAGGGCGAGGAAACGCATGGCCTGCAACCTAGACCAGCAGCCCCCTCACCCCAACCCTGTCCACTCCCCCTTCCGCTCATTCCCGCGAAGGCGGGAATCCATGCGGCGGTTAGGGCGGATGGTGAGTCAGCTTGAATCCCCGCCTGCGCGGGGATGAGCGGGGGTGAGGGCTAGAACTGCGCCAGAGTGGCCAGCGCCCCGTCCGACAATAGCTTGTCCAGCCATGCTGTGACCGCCGCGCGGAATTCCGGGCTCCCGGCCAGCCGCTCCGGGAACACCGCGCGCAGGCTCATGAAGGCCTCCACCTGGGCCGCGGCGTCGCCGACCGCGAGCGCTGCCGTGGTCGCGGCCAGGGGGTCGTCCACCTGGAACGCCGCGCCCGCATCGTCCAGGCCGCCCTGCCAGCGGATCCAGGCGGCGACGCCCAGCGCGATCGCGTCGATCCCCTGACTGGCGTCGAGCCGCGCGACGGCGGTGGCAAGCAGGCGCTGGGGGAGCTTCTGGCTGCCGTCCATGGCGATCTGGCGCGTGCGGTGTTGCAGGGCCGGGTTGGCGAAGCGGGCCATGAGTTCGCGGCGATAGGCGGCGACGTCCAGGCCGGGGGGCGGGGTGAGGGTGGTCTGGGCCTCGTCCCATAGGGCCTCGACGAAACTCACAGCGTCGGGACGGGACACCACCTGGTGGATGAAGTCGATCCCGGCCAGGCCGCCCAGATAGGCCATGGCAGAATGGGCGCCATTGAGCAGGCGCAGCTTCGCCTCCTCCCAAGGGGCGACCTCGGCGGTGAGCTGGACGCCCAGGCCTGCGAAGTCGGGCCGGGGGCCGGCGAAACGGTCCTCGATCACCCATTGGCGGAAGGGCTCGGTCTTGACCATGGCCTGGTCTTCGACGCGCAGGCGCGCGGACAGGGCGGCGATGTCGTCGGCCGTGGTGGCCGGGACGATGCGGTCGACCATGGTCTGGGGGAAGGCGCCCTGGGCGGCGATCCAGGCGGCGAGGCCGGGGTCGTGGGCCCCCGCCAAGGCCAGAACGGCCGCGCGCAGGCGTTTGCCGTTCTCCGGAATGTTGTCGCAGGAGATGGCTGTGAAGGGGGCCAGGCCCCGCGTCCGGCGGATGGCGAGGGCCGCAGTCAGGAACCCCGGCGCGGTGCGCGGCGCGGCTAGGCTCTGCAGGTCGGCCGCGAGGTCCGGATCGTCCGTGAGCAGACGACCTGTCACCGGATCGAGCTTGTAGCCCTTCTCGGTGATGGTCAGGGTGACGATGTGCACGTCCTGGTCGGCCAGGGCCTGGACCAGGGCGCCTGGATCGCGCGGGGCGACCAGCACCCCCTGGACCGCGCCGATGATCCGCGCCGCCGTCGTCTCGCCGTCGCGGACCAGCAGTGTGTAGAGCCCGTCCTGCGGCGCCAGCTGGTCATGGACGTCCGCCGACCGCAGCGAGGCGCCCAGCACGCCCCAGCGCAGGTCGCCGGCCCTAAGCGCATCGTCGAACCACACCGCCTGGTGCGCCCGATGAAAGGCGCCGATCCCGAGGTGGACGACCCCGGTCTTCACCGCGCGCCGGTCATAGCCGGGGCGTTCGATGTCGGCGGCAAGGTGGGCGAGGGCGGTGTCGGTCAGGCGATCCATGACACCGGTTACCAGTTATGCATCGATCCGTCTTCAAGCCGGTTCACCGGCAGGTAGGCCCGGGCATAGGGATACTTTGCCGCTAGGCCCTCATCGAGGTCGACCCCAAGGCCCGGCGCCTCGCCCGGATGCAGCATGCCGTCGGCGAAGCTGTAGGCGTGCGGGAAGACCGCGTCGGTCTCTTCGGTGTGGCGCATGTATTCCTGGACCCCGAAGTTCGGGATCGACAGGCCGAAGTGCAGGTGGGCGGCCATGCAGACCGGCGACAGGTCGGTGGCGCCATGGCAGCCGGTCCTGACGTTATAGAGGTCGGCCAGGGCCGCGATCCGGCGCAGGTGGGTGATGCCGCCGGCGTGCACGGCGGTGCAGCGGATATAATCGATCAACTGCTCTTCGATCAGCGGCTTGGCGTCCCAGATGGAGTTGAACACCTCGCCGACGGCCAGCGGCGTGGTGGTGTGCTGGCGGATCAGCCGGAAGCTGGCCGGGTTGTCGGCGGGCGTCGCGTCTTCCAGCCAGAAGGGACGGTAGGGCTCCAGGTCCTTGCCCAGACGCCCGGCCTCGATGGGGGTGAGGCGGTGGTGGATGTCGTGCAGCAGGTGGACGTCCCAGCCCAGGGCCTCACGGGCGGCGGCGAACAGGGGCGGGACGCTGCGCAGGTACTTCTCGGTGGACCAGACATTCTCGGTGGGCAGGTCGGCGTCGGCCGGCTCATAGAACATCTTGTCCTTGGAGACGCCGTAGGTGGAGGCCAGACCCGGCACGCCAGACTGCAGGCGGATGGCCTTATAGCCCAGGGCCTTGTAGCGCTGGGCCTCGGCGATGGTGTCCTCCGGCGTCTCGCCATTGGCGTGGCCATAGACCATGACACCGGTGCGGCAGGCGCCGCCGAGGAGCTGGTAAAGCGGCATGCCGGCCAGCTTGGCCTTGATATCCCACAGCGCCATGTCCACCGCGGCGATGGCCGTCATGGTCACCGGACCCCGGCGCCAGTAGGCCCCGCGATAGAGGAACTGCCAGATATCCTCGATCTGGTGCGCGTCGCGGCCGATCAGGCAGGGGACGACATGGTCGGTCAGATAGCTCTCCACCGCCAGCTCACGCCCGTTCAGGGTGGCGTCGCCCAGGCCATAGGTCCCGTCCTCGCACTCGATCTTCAGGGTCACGAAGTTGCGCCCCGGGCTGGTGACGACAACACGAGCGGCGATGATCTTGGGCATGGGCGGGTCCGTTGAGGTGCTTCGCCGTCAGCCTAGCGCGGCTTGGCCCCGCACCTAACCCCCCTCCGCTCATCCCGGCGTTCGCCGGGATGAGCGGAGGGGTTGCACCATCTCCGCACCCATGCACTGTGATCGCAGTTTCACCTGCGGACTCAACCCATGTCCCCCCAGAGGCGGGCGCTCGCCGACCAGCATGCGGTGCACGACCAGGTCTATGGCGCCATCCGCCAGGCCCTGATCACCGGCCAGATCGCGCCGGGCCGGGGCTTAAGCCTGCGCAGCCTGGCCACCACCATGGGGGTCAGCCCGATGCCGGTGCGCGATGCGGTGCGCCGTCTGGTGGCCGAGCAGGCCCTGGCGGTGAACCCGGTGAACAAGCGGCTGTCCGTGCCGTCGCTGACCCCGTCACGGCTGGAGCAGCTGCAGCAGGCCCGCCTGTGGATCGAGCCGGAGCTGGCGGCGCGGGCCGCGGCGCGCGCCGATCCCGCCCTGGTCAAGCTTCTGCAGGAGATCGACGTGCGCCTGGACAAGGCGCTCAGCGTCGGGGACGTGGACGCCTACATGGCGGCCAATCACGAGTTCCACTTCACCCTCTATGCGCGCTCGGGGGCCGAGGTGCTGTTGTCCATGGCCGGCGGCCTGTGGCTGCAGATCGGGCCCTTCATGAGGGTGGTGTTCGGCCGGGTCGGCACGGACAGCCTGCCCGCCGACTACCACGCCATCGCCATCGCCGCCCTGGCCGCCGGGGACGGGGAGGGCGCCCGCGCCGCCATCGCCGCTGACCTGACACAAGGCATGGACAAGATGCGCGCGGCCGTCGAGGCGATGACATGATCCGGCGGCTTGACAGGCGAGAAGGCGGGGCAAACTGTGATCACAGTTTGCGCGAGACCGGCTCGTCCATGTTGACGTCAAAGCGGAGCAGGGCATGAGCCAGACCTTTCAGGTGACGAACCCGGCGAACCGCGCCGTGCTGGCGAGCCTGCCGGATATGGGCGCTGCGGAAACGCGCGCGGCCATCGATGCGGCCCATGCGGCCTTTCCCGCCTGGGCGGCGCGGACGGCCAAGGACCGCGGTGCGATCCTGAGGCGCTGGAGCGACCTGATCCTCATGCACACCGAGCGGCTGGCGGCGCTGATGACCGCCGAGCAGGGCAAACCCCTGGCAGAGGCGCGCGGCGAAGTGGCCTATGGCGCCAGCTTCATCGACTGGTTCGCCGACGAGGCCAAACGCGCCTATGGCCACGCGATCCCGACGCCGGATCCCAAGAAGCGCCTGATGTCGGTGAAGCAGCCGATCGGGGTCTGCGCGGCCATCGCGCCCTGGAACTTCCCCATCGCCATGATCACCCGCAAGGTCGGCCCGGCCCTCGCCGCCGGCTGCACGGTGGTGGTCAAGCCGGCCGCCGAGACGCCGCTGTGCGCCCTGGCTATCGCCGAACTGGCGAGCGAGGCCGGCGTGCCCGAGGGCGTGCTGAACATTGTGACCGGGACCGATGCGTCCGCGATTGGCGCGGTGCTGTGCGAGGACAGCCGGGTCCGCAAGCTGTCCTTCACCGGCTCGACCCCGGTGGGCAAGCTGCTCTACGGCCAGTGCGCGGGCACGGTGAAGAAGCTCAGCCTCGAGCTGGGCGGCAACGCGCCCTTTATCGTCTTCGACGACGCCGACCTGGAGGCCGCGGTCGACGGGGCCATGGCCAGCAAGTACCGCAACGCCGGCCAGACCTGCGTCTGCGCCAACCGCCTGATCGTGCAGTCGGGCATCCATGACGCCTTTGTCGCGCGGCTTGCTGAAAAGGCGGCCGCGCTGAAGGTCGGCGCAGGCGACCAGCCCGGCGTGCAGATCGGCCCACTGATCACGGCGAAGGCGGTGGCCAAGGTCGAGGGCCTGCTGACCGAGGCCGTGGCGGGCGGCGCCAAGGTGGTGACCGGCGGGACGTCGGAGGGTCAGTTCTTCACGCCGACCGTGCTGACCGGCGCGACGGCGGACATGCGGATCTTCCGCGAGGAGATCTTCGGCCCCGTGGCCCCGGTGGTGAGGTTTGAGACTGAGGCCGAAGCCATCGCGCTGGCCAACGCGACGCCCTACGGCCTGGCGGCCTATTTCTTTAGCCGCGACGTGGGCCGCTGCTGGCGGGTGGCCGAGGCCATCGAGGCCGGCATGGTCGGGATCAATGAGGGCCTGATCTCCACCGAGGTCGCGCCCTTCGGCGGGGTCAAGGAAAGCGGCCTGGGCCGCGAGGGCGGCTCCGAAGGGCTCGAGGAGTATTTCGAGACCAAGTACCTGTGCTTCGGCGGGGTCGCATGAGGCTGGACGCGCTCCTCGCCCGAGAGACGGCCCGGTTCGGCGCCGAGCATCCGCGCTCGGTCGCGATGGCGGCTGAGGCGAGCGCCGTCTGGCGCGGCGGCGCGCCCATGCACTGGATGGGCGACTGGGCGAGCCCCAGCCCGATCTTCGCCGAGCGCGGGGAGGGGGCGCGGCTGATCGATGTGGATGGCCGGGCCTATGACGACTTCTGCCTGGGCGACACGCCCTCCATGTTCGGCCATGGCCAGCCGGCGGTGGCGGCCGCGGCGGCGCAGCGCCTGAACCAGGGCGCAGGCTTCATGCTGCCGACGGCGGATGCGGTGACCGTGGGCCGGCTGCTCGCGGAGCGCTTCGGCCTGCCCCTGTGGCAGGCGGCGGTGACGGCCAGCGACGCCAACCGCGCGGTGATTCGCTGGGCGCGGGCGGTGACGGAGCGCCCGGTGATCCTGGTCTTCGACGGCTGCTATCACGGCATGGTCGAGGACTGCCTCGTGACCCTGAAGGACGGGGCGACGGCGATGAAGGCCGGGCTGGTCGGCCAGGTCCACGACATGACCGCGACGACCCGCGTAGTTCCGTTCAACGACCTCGTGGCGTTGGAAGCGGCGCTTGAGCCCGGCGACGTGGCGGCGGTGTTGGCCGAGCCGGTGATGACCAATTGCGGGATGATCCTGCCGGAGCCCGGCTTCCACGACGCCCTGCGGCGCCTGACGCGGGCCGCCGGGACCCTGCTGATCCTGGACGAGACCCACACCCTGTCCTCGGGCTCCGGCGGCTATGTGCGGGCCCATGGCCTGGCGCCGGACATGTTCGTGGTCGGCAAGGCCATCGCCGGCGGGATCCCCGCCGCGGTCTGGGGCGTGACCGCCGAGCTCAGCGCCCGGATGGATGCGGCCCAGGCGCGCATCGGCCCCGGCCAGTCCGGCATCGGCACGACCCTGGCCGGCAATGCGCTGGCGCTGGCGGCCATCAAGACCATGCTGGCCGAAGTCATGACCGAGGCGGCTTATGCCCGCATGGAGGCCGGCGCGGAACGGCTGGCGGCCGGGCTGTCAGGCGTGATCGCGCGCCAGGGCCTGGCCTGGAGCGTGGTGCGGGTGGGCGCGCGGGTGGAGCTGGTTTTCGCCGATCCGGCCCCGAAAAACGCCGCCGAGATGCGCAAGGCCCTGGACCCGGACCTCCTGGCCGCGCTTCATCTGTGGCTGATCAACCGGGGGGTGCTGATCGCGCCCTTCCACAACATGATGCTGGTGTCGCCGGACACCGCCGACGCCGCCATCGACCGGCTGGTCGAAGCGGTGGACGGATTCGGCGCCGCCCTGAAGGACCTCGCCGCATGACCCTGCCCCTCGTCGCCGACCCGCAGGAGTGCCGCGACTTCCTGGCCGCCAACCCGCAGGTCCAGTTCGTGGAGGTGTTCTTCACCTCGATGACCGGGGTGCCGCGCGGCAAGCGCCTGCGGGTGCATGAGCTGCAGGCGATCTATGACTATGGCCGTTTCCTGCCCGGCTCGATCCTGGTGGTCGACACCACCGGCGCCGACTGCGAGGAGACGGGCCTCGTCTGGGAGGACGGCGACGCCGACCGCCGGGCGCGGCCCGTGCCGGGGACGCTGAAGCTGGCGCCGTGGCTTGGCCCCGACATGGCCCAGGTGATGCTGTCGCTCTATGAGCTGGACGGGACGCCCAACGATCTCGACCCGCGCCATGTGCTGCGCCGGGTGCTGGATCGTTACGAGGCCGACGGCCTGATCCCGGTCGTGGCCTGTGAGCTGGAATACTACCTGGTCGACACCGAGCGGACGGCGGAGGGCGACCTGCAGCCGCCGAAGTCGGCCCTGACCGGCCAGCGGCCGCACGGCATCCAGGTCTATGGCCTGCCGGAACTGGAGTCTGTGGCGCCGTTCCTGCGCGAACTGTGGGCGACGGCCGACGTTCTGGGCGTGCCGCTGGAAGGCGCGATTTCGGAGTTCGCGCCCAGCCAGGTGGAGCTGACCCTGAAGCACAAGCCCGACGCCCTGTCGGCGGCGGACGACGCGGTGATCTACAAGCGCGCCACCAAGGGGGTGGCCCTGCGCCATGGGTGCGAGGCGACCTTCATGGCCAAGCCCTGGGCCGACCGGGCGGGCAGCGGCTTCCACGTCCATGTCAGCATCGCCAATCCGGCCGGCGACAACCTGTGCGCCAGCGAGGATCCGCAAGGCTCGGCCCTGCTGAAACACGCCATCGGCGGCATGAAGGCGCTGATGGGCGACTGCATGGCCATCTTGGCGCCCAACGCCAATTCGTACCGGCGCTTCAAGGCCAATTCCTACGCGCCCGTGGCGCCGACCTGGGGGGTGAATAACCGCACGGTCTCCCTGCGGGTGCCGGCTGGACCTGCGCCCACCCGGCATGTGGAGCATCGCGTGGCCGGGGCCGACGCCAACCCGTACCTGGTGCTCGCAGCCCTGTTGGCGGCGGCGCACCACGGCATCACGACGAAGGCTGATCCCGGCCCGGCGGTGGAGGGCGACGGTTATGCGGCGGCGGCGCGGGAGAACACCCGCCTGCCCACCAACTGGTTCGCGGCGGTGGACCTGTTCGATCGCAGCGCGGTGCTGCGCGACTATCTGGGCGACCGGTTCGTGGACATGTTCTGCTCGGTGAAGCGGACCGAGCAGGCGCGGTTCTTCGAGGTCGTCACCGCCCTCGATTTTGACTGGTATCTGCGCAACGCCTGAGCCGAGCGCAAAAATAACAAGGGTTTGGATGGACGGCGGAGCGCCCTCGGGCCTCCGTCGGGGGACGACAAGGAGATCGAGGATGACGAGCCAATTTCGTGGGGCCTCCCGCCGGTCGCTGCTGACCGCCCTGGGCGCCGCCGCTGTCGGATTCAGCCTGACCAACTGCAGCCCCAAGCCGGCCGCCAAGGTCGCGGGCGGCGAAGAGCCGAAGCTCAACTTCTACAACTGGGACACCTACATCGGTGAGACCACCCTGGCCGACTTCAAGAAGGCCAGCGGGGTCGAGGTGAACATGAGCCTGTTCGCCACCAACGACGAACTGTTCGCCAAGCTGAAGGCCGGCAATCCCGGCTTCGACGTGATCGTGCCGTCCAACGAGTTCGTCACCCGGATGGGCCAGGCCGGTCTGCTGGAGCCGCTGGATCACAGCAAGATCCCCAACATCAAGAACGTCGATCCGACCTTCATGAACCCGGACTACGACCCGGGGCGGAAGTTCTCCATGCCCTACACCTGGCTGGTGCTCGGCATCGGCTATCGCAAGAGCAAGGTGAAGGGCGTCCCAGACAGCTGGAAGTACCTGTTCGACAGCAACCAGTACGCCGGCAAGATCGCCCTGCTGTCCGAAAGCGCCGACCTCGTGCGGCTGGCGGCCAAGTACAAGGGCCACTCGGTCAACAACATCCCGCCCGAGCTGGTGGCCGAGATCGAGCAGATGCTGATCAAGCAGAAGCCGTTCGTGAAGGCCTTCCACGACGACAACGGCCAGGACCTCCTGGCGTCGGGTGAGGTGGACTTGGTGCTGGAGTACAATGGCGACATCGCCCAGGTGATGAAGGAAGACGACGACATCGGCTTCGTGGTCCCCAAGGAAGGCAGCCTGCTGAACTCCGACACCCTGTGCATTCCGAAGGGCGCGCCGCGGCCGAACAATGCGCACGCCTTCATCAACTACATCCTGGACGCCCAGGCGGGCGCCGAGATCTCCAAGACCATTCTCTATCCGACGCCCAACGCGGCGGCGAAGGCGCTGATGCCGGCGGAGTATCGCGACAACCCCGTGATCTTCCCGCCCGCGGACCAACTGGCGAAATGCGAGTACGGCGCCTTCGAAGGCCCGGAAAAGGCCAGCCTCTACGAAGAGGTCATCACCCGCGTGCGGGCGGCCTAGGTGTCGCTGGCGTGCGCCTCTTTTCCCTCTCCCCTTGTGGGAGAGGGTGGCCCCGCGGAGCGGGGTCGGGTGAGGGGTCGCGCGCGCCTGGCCGGAGTGGCGTTGTGTCCGGGGCGGTCTGAGAGACCCCTCATCCGTCGGCTTCGCCGACACCTTCTCCCACAAGGGGAGAAGGGCGCTCTCAGGAGGCGCTGATGGAGCTCAGTTGGACCAAGGCCAAGGCGGTGTTCGCCGCTGCGCTGGGGCCGCCGCTGTTCTGGCTGGTGCTGTTCTTCCTCGCGCCGCTGGCGATCATCTGGGCCTACAGCTTCGGCCACAATGTCGGCCTGACCGACATCGCCATCACCGGCACCTTCAAGAACTACATCCGGGCGGTGGAGCCGCTCTATCTGAAGATCTTCATCAAATCGGCCTGGGTCGCGGCCCTGACCACGGGGCTGTGCCTGGTGATCGGCTTTCCGGTGGCGCTGGCCATCACCTTCGCCAGCGAGAAGGCCAAGACCTGGCTGCTGTTGCTGATCATGCTGCCCTTCTGGACCAACCTCTTGATCCGGACCTACGCCCTGATCGCGGTCCTGCGGACGGAGGGCTACGTCAACCAGTCGCTGGGCTGGCTCTGGAAAGGCGGGCAGGGGCTGGCGGCCTTGCTGGGGCTGGCGCCCATCGGCGACTTCACGCCGCTGGAACTGCTGCACAACAACTTCGCGGTGGTCCTGGGCCTCGTCTATGTCCACCTGCCCTTCATGGTGCTGCCGCTCTATTCGGCCCTGGACCGCCTGGACCGCTCGCTGATGGAGGCGAGCCTGGACCTGGGCGCGGGCCACATCCGCACCCTCTTGCGGGTGGTGGTTCCCCTGGCCCTGCCGGGCATCGCGTCCGGCGTGCTGATCACCTTCATCCCGGCGCTCGGGGCCTATCTGACGCCGGACCTTTTGGGCGGCCCGGACAGCCAGATGATCGCCAATGTCATCGAGCGGCAGTTCAAGCGCGCCAATGACTGGCCCTTCGGCGCGGCCCTGTCCTTCGTGCTGATGTACCTGACCTTCATCGCCATCGCGATCCAGGCCCTGTTGTCCCGGCCCAAGCCGAGGGAGGCCAGCTGATGGCGCGCCGCGACCCCGCAGGACCGCTGGAATACCTCCGCCGCTGGCAGATGCAGGCCTGGCTGGCGGCGGTGGGTCTGTTCCTCTACGTGCCGCTGATCGCCCTGATGGCCTTCAGCTTCAATGACAGCCGGCGCAACATCGTCTGGAAGGGCTTCACCCTCAAATATTACGAGAAGGCGTTCAACAACGCCTCGCTGATCGAGGCCTTCGGCAACTCCCTGACCATCGCGGCGGTCTCGACCCTGCTCAGCGTCATGCTGGGGGCGATGGTAGCCTTCGCCCTGTGGCGGTTCCGCTTTCCGGGCAAGACGGCGCTGGACGGGGCGTTGGCCCTGCCCATCGTGGTGCCGGAGATCTGCATGGGCGTGGCCATGCTGGTGTTCTTCGCCAAGGTGCTGCCCTGGCCGCAGGGCCTGCCCTGGCCGCTGAACCTGGGCGCGATCATCATCGCCCACGTCTCCTTCTCCTTCCCCTTCGTGGCGGTGGTGGTGCGGGCCCGCATGGCCAGCTTCAACCGCGAGATGGAGGAGGCGGCCCGTGACCTGGGCGCCGGCGAGTGGCGGACCATCCAGGACGTGATCCTGCCGCACATGGCGCCGTCCCTGGTGGCCGGCGCTCTCCTGGCCTTCACCCTCAGCCTCGATGACTTCGTCATCACCTTCTTCACCTCCGGCCCGGACACGGTGACCTTCCCGGTCAAGGTCTACGCCATGGTGCGGTTCTCGGTGACGCCGGAGGTCAACGCGGCCTCGACCATCCTCATCGTGCTGACGGTGATCCTCACCGCCGTCGCCCTACGGCTGCAGGGGGACCCGGCCGCGGCGGCCGGCCACGGCGGCGGCGACAAGAGCTGAAAGACGGGTCCATGAGCGACAAGCCACCCATCATCACCTTCGAGAACGTCACCAAGCGCTTCGGCAAGATGGTGGCGGTCGACAACGTCACCTTGTCTGTCCAGGAGGGCGAGTTCTTCTCGCTCTTGGGGCCGTCCGGCTGCGGCAAGACCACCCTCTTGCGGATGCTGGCCGGGTTCGAGACCCCCAGCGAGGGCCGCATCCTGATCGACGGCCAGGACGTCTCCGCCGTGCCGCCGAACAAGCGGCCGGTGAACATGGTGTTCCAGTCCTACGCCGTGTTCCCGCACATGACCGTGGCCGACAACGTCGCCTACGGCCTGAAGGTGGACAAGGTTCCGGCCGCCGACCGCAAGCGCCGGGTCGAGGAGGCGCTGGAGCTGGTGCAGCTGGGCGGCCTGGGCGGCCGCAAGCCCGACCAGCTGTCCGGCGGCCAGCGGCAGCGCGTGGCCCTGGCCCGCGCCCTGGTCAAGCGCCCGCGCGTCCTGCTGCTCGACGAGCCGCTGTCGGCCCTGGACGCCAAGTTGCGCGAGCAGATGCGCACCGAGCTCTGCACCCTGCAGGAGAAGGTGGGCGTGACCTTCATCATGGTCACCCACGACCAGGACGAGGCTTTGGCGCTGGCCTCGCGCTGCGCGGTGATGAACCGCGGTGTGCTGCAGCAGGTGGCCAGCCCCAACGACCTGTACGAATTCCCCAACAGCCGGTTCGTGGCCGACTTCATCGGTACGGTGAACCTGTTCGAGGGCGTGCTGGCCGTGGACGAGCCGGACCACGCGACCATCAAGTCGCCGGACCTGCCCTGCGACCTCTATCTCGACCACGGGGTCACGGGCGCCCAGGGCGGGACACTGTGGGCGGCGATCCGGCCCGAGAAGATCGAACTGAAGAAGCGGCCCGAGGGCTCGGCCCCGCCCAAGCTGGACGACGCGCCGGCTGGGACCAACGCCGTCGCCGGGGTCATCCGCCACGAGGCCTATCTGGGCGGCGAGAGCCTGTACGAGGTCGAGATCGCTGGGGGCCGCCGGATCAAGGTCAAGCGCTCCAACCTGACCCGCTGGGACCAGGAGGACTTCGCGCTGGGCGAGGCGGTCTGGCTGACCTGGCACGCCTGTTCGCCCGCCGTGCTGTTGTCATGAGCCGCCCCGTCGCCGGGATCATCTGCTGCACCCGCACGGTGGGGGTGGAGAACGCGCAGGCCGTGATGAACCGCTATGTCGCCCACGCCATGCGCTATGCGGACGCTGCGGCCCTGCTGGTCCCGTCCATGCCAGAGCTGATGACGGCGGCCGAGGTCGCGCCGCGGCTGGACGGCCTGATGCTGACCGGCAGTCCGTCGAACCTCGATCCCACCTATTACGGGCCGGCGGTGGACGACGCGCCGGGGCCGTTTGATCCGGCCCGCGACGCCATGACCCGCGACCTGATCAAGGCGATGCTGGACTTAGGGAAACCGGTGTTCGGGGTCTGCCGGGGCTTCCAGGAGATCAATGTCGCCTTCGGCGGGTCGCTCCGCCGGGACATGGCTGAGGCCTCCGAGCTGATGGCGCACCATGCCCCGGACGAGGTCGGCTTCAACGAGATGTTCGATCATGTCCATCCGGTCCGGCTGACGCCGGGCGGGGTGCTGGCCCGCGCGTTCGGCGCCGAGGAGACGTCCGTAAACTCCGTGCACTACCAGGGGGTCGACCGGCTGGGCGACGGCCTCGCCATCGAGGCCCAGGCGCCGGACGGCGTCGTCGAGGCCGTGTCCGGCCAGGTCAACGGCGCGCCCGTCCTCGCTGTCCAATGGCACCCTGAGTGGCGCACCGACGCCAACCCGCAAAGTCAGACCTTCTTCCAGATCTTCGGACGCGCCCTGAGAGGCGCGCCGCTCGTCGCGTAAAAACGCCAGGAGTCCCCCGTGAACGTTCCCATCCGCAACCACGACATCGCTGAACTCAAGCGCCTGGACCTGGCCCACCACCTGCCGGCCCAGGCGGACCACAAGGTCATCGCCGAGCTGGGCGGCAGCCGCATCATCACCCGCGCCGATGGCTGCTACATCCATGATGGCGAAGGCCACACCATCCTCGACGGCATGGCCGGCCTGTGGTGCGTGAACGTCGGCTATGGCCGCGAGGAACTGGCCAAGGCGGCTTATGAGCAGATGCTTGAGCTGCCCTACTACAACACCTTCTTCAAGACGGCGACGCCGCCCACCGTGCGGCTGGCGGCCAAGATCGCCGAGAAGATGGGTGGCGATCTCTCCCACGTCTTCTTCAACTCGTCGGGCTCGGAGGCCAATGACACGGTCTTCCGCCTGGCGCGCCACTACTGGAAGCTCAAGGGCGAGCCGCAGCGCACGGTCTTCATCAGCCGCTGGAACGCCTATCACGGCTCGACCGTGGCCGGCGTCTCCCTGGGCGGCATGAAGCACATGCATGTGCAGGGCGACCTGCCGATCCCCGGCGTCGAGCACGTGCGCCAGCCCTATGGCTTCGGGGAGGGCTTTGGCGAGGACCCCGACGCCTTTGCGGAAGCCTGCGTGCAGGCCATCGAGGATAAGATCCTGGAGGTGGGGCCTGAGAAGGTCGCGGCCTTCATCGGCGAGCCGGTGCAGGGCGCGGGCGGGGTGATCATCCCGCCGGAGGGCTATTGGCCAAAGGTCGAGGCCCTTTGCCGCAAGTACGGCATCCTGCTGGTCTGCGACGAGGTGATCTGCGGCTTCGGGCGGCTGGGTCACTGGTTCGGCCACCAGGGCTATGGGATCAAGCCGGACATGATCGCCATGGCCAAGGGCCTGTCCTCGGGCTACCTGCCGATCAGCGCCGTGGGCGTGGCCGACCACATCGTCGCCGAGCTGAAGGAGAAGGGCGGGGACTTTATCCACGGCTTCACCTATTCGGGTCATCCGACCTGCGCCGCCGTCGCCATCGCCAATATCGAGATCATGGAGCGCGAAGGCCTGATCGAGCGCACGCGCACCGACACTGGCCCCTATCTCGCCAAGGCCCTGGCCCGGCTGAACGACCACCCGCTGGTGGGCGAGACCCGCTCGCGCGGCCTCTTGGGCGCGGTCGAGATCGTGCGCGAGAAGGGGACCAATCTGCGCTTCCTGGACAAGGAGGGCGAGGCCGGTCCCATTGTCCGCGACATCTGCATCCGGAACGGCCTGATGGTCCGCGGCATCCGCGACACCATCGTCTGCTGCCCGCCCCTGATCATCACCCACGCCCAGATCGACGAGCTGGTGGACATCATTGGGCGGTCCCTCACCGAGGCGGAACCGATCCTGCGGGCCTTGAAACCGGGGACTCCGTCATGAAGTCCAAGGCCAAAAAGTCGAAGGCGGCGGCGCGGGGCGTCGCCAATCTCGAGGAGGCCACCGCCTGGCTGGCGCGGCAGGGCATCGAGGAAATCGAGTGCATGGCCGCCGACCTGGCCGGGGTGGCGCGCGGCAAGATCATGCCGGTCCGCAAGTTCCTGGGCGCGCCACAGATGAACCTGCCGCTGGCGGTGTTCTACCAGACCATCACCGGCGACTTTCCCGAGGACATGGGCCCCGTCAGCGCCGTCCAGTCCGACACCGACATCTTCCTCAATCCGGACTTCGCCACGCTCGCGGTGGTGCCCTGGGCCCAGGACCCGACCGCCCAGGTGATCCACGACGCCTTCCATCCCGATGGCCGGCCGGTGGAGGAGAGCCCCCGCCAGGTGCTGCGCCGGGTGCTGGCCCTCTATCGCGAGCGCGGCTGGCAGCCGGTCGTGGCACCGGAGATGGAGTTCTACCTCGTCGACAAGAACACCGACCCGGACTACCCGCTCAAGCCCCCCATCGGCCGCTCGGGCCGGCCGGAGACGGGGCGTCAGGGCTATTCGATCAGCGCGGTCAACGAGTTCGACGCCCTGTTCGAGGACATGTACGAATACTCCGAGGCGCAAGGCCTGGAGATCGACACCCTGATCCACGAAAGCGGCGTGGCCCAGATGGAAATCAACCTGCGGCACGGCGATCCGCTGGAGCTCGCCGACCAGGTCTTCATGTTCAAGCGCACGATCCGCGAGGTGGCGCTGGAGCACAACATCTACGCCACCTTCATGGCCAAGCCGATGGCCGCCGAGCCGGGCTCGGCCATGCACATCCACCAGTCGATCATCGATACGGCGACGGGCGAGAACCTGTTCTCCGACCCCAAGACCGGCGAGGCGACGCCGGCCTTCTACGCCTTCATCGCCGGCCAGCAGAAATACCTGCCGGCGATCATGGCCATCCTGGCGCCCTACGTGAATTCCTACCGCCGGATCGCGAAGGGGTCGGGGGCGCCGGTCAACACGCAGTGGGGCTATGACAACCGCACCTGCGGCCTGCGCGTGCCGCCCTCGGACGCCGCCAACCGGCGGGTGGAGAACCGGATCCCCTCTTCGGACGCCAATCCCTACCTGGCCATCGCCGCCAGCCTGGCGGCCGGCTATCTGGGCCTGAGCGGCGCCCTTTCGCCCTCGGCGCCGGTGGACATCGACGCCAGCGCCCTCGGCGTCCAGCTGCCGCGCAGCCTGTCGGAGTCCCTGCGCCTGTTCACCGAGGCCCGGCCCCTGGTGGAGATCCTGGGGGAGACCTTCGTCCAGGCCTATGACCGGGTGAAGCAGACCGAGTACGAGATCTTCATGCAGACCATCAGCCCGTGGGAGCGGGAGTTCCTGCTGCTGAACGTCTGATGCGCAACACCGGCCAGCCGCCGGGCTCCTGGTACGCCGCCACCGCGACGCATGCGCCGGGGCTTGTTCCCCTGGAGGGGAGGGCGACCTGCGAGGTGTGCGTGGTGGGCGCGGGCTTCACCGGCCTGGGCGCGGCCCTGGAGCTGGCGGCGCGTGGTGTCTCCGTGGTGGTCCTGGAGGCGGCGACCGTGGGCTCCGGCGGGTCGGGGCGCAATGGCGGCCAGGTGCATACCGGCCAGCGGCGGGACCAGGCCTGGCTGGAGAAGGCGGTGGGCGAGGCCGACGCGCTGGCGCTCTGGCGGCTGGCGGAGGACGCCCGCGCCGGGCTGATGGCCCTGGTCCAGGAGATCCCCTGCGACTGGCGGCCGGGCCTGATCCACGCCCGCCACAAGCCCGGCGGCGAGGCCGCCGACGTGGCCGACATCGCCCATCTGCGCGACCGCTATGGTTATGACCTGATCGAGCTGATCGGCGCGCGCGACCTGGCCCAGGAGCTGGGGACAGACGTCTATTTCGGCGGGACGCTCGATCGGGGCGGCGGCCACCTGCACCCGCTGAACCTGGCGCTCGGCATGGCCCGCAAGGCGCTGGCCGAGGGGGTGGCGATCCACCAGCGCAGCCCGGCCTTGAGCTGGCGGCGGGAGGCCGGCCGTATCCGGGTGACGACACCGTCCGGCGAGGTCGACTGCCGCGAGCTGATCCTGAGCGGCGACGGCTATCTGGAGGGCGCGGTGGCGCCGGCGGCGCGCGGTCGGGTCATGCCCATCAACAACTTCATCGCCGTCACCGAGCCGCTGGAGGAACTGGGCGAAGACATCCTCCGCTCCGGCGCGGCGGTGGCCGACAGCCGGTTCGTGGTCAACTACTACCGCAAGACCCCGGACGGCCGCCTGCTGTTCGGGGGCGGGGAGAACTATCGGCCGGGCTTCCCTGCGGACCTGGCCGAGTTCGTGCGGCGGCACATGGTGCGGGTCTATCCGCAGCTCGCCGATGTCGCGATCACCCATGCCTGGGGCGGGACCCTGGGCGTGACCCCGCACCGGGTTCCCTATGTGCGCCAGGTGGCCGAAGGCGTACGCATCGCCGCCGGATACTCCGGCCAGGGGGTGATGCTGGCGCCGCATGTGGGCCGGCTCCTGGCGCGGGCGGCGCTGGAGGAGACGGCGGGCGTGGATCTGCTGGCGCGGTTGCCGGTTCCACCATTTCCCGGCGGGCGGCTGCTGCGCTGGCCGCTCACGGTGGCGGGCTTGAGCTGGTATGCGCTGAAGGATCGGCTGTAGCGGGTTTTCGGACCGCCGCGGGCGCGCTAAGCCGCAGGCCGAACAGGGGGTAATTGCGATGTTCAAGCCGACCGATCAGGCCGAGGTCCTGCTGCCCTGCAACGACCTTCAGCCCACCCTGGACTTCTTCGTGGGTGAGCTTGGTTTCCGCATCGACGTGATCTTCCCGGCCGACCATCCGCAGGTGGCCAGCATCTCCGGGCGGGGCGTGCGCCTGCGGCTGGAACCCGGCGACGGCGATCCCGGCCATCTGAGACTGGCGATGGCCGATCCCGGCGAGGGCCGGGTGCTGACGGCGCCCAACGGCACGCGCATCGAGTTGGTCGAGGCTGATCCGCCGGTGGTGATCCCGCCCCTGGTCCCCGACTTCGTTCTGACCCGCTACGGCAATGATCCGACCAGCGGCCAGGGCCGGGCCGGCATGATGTACCGCGACCTGATCCCAGGGCGGCTGGGCGGACGGTTCATCGCCTCGCACATCTCGATCCCCGGCGGCGGGCTGCTGTCGGACTGGGTCCACTTCCACAAGATCCGCTTCCAGATGATCTTCGTCCGGCGCGGCTGGGTGAAGGTGGTCTACGAGGACCAGGGCGAGCCCTTCGTGATGCAGGCCGGCGACTGCGTGCTGCAGCCGCCCCGCATCCGCCACCGGGTGCTGGAGGCCTCGGTGGGCCTGGAGGTCGTCGAGATCGGCTGCCCGGCCCTGCACGAGACCTTGGCCGATCCGGAGATGGAGCTGCCCACGGGCCGCGTCCTGCCGGACCGTGACTATGGCGGCCAGGCCTTCCTGCGGCACGTGGCGGCGGACACCGCCTGGACGGCGTTCGGCGACGGCTTCGAGCGCCAGGACACCGGCATGCTGGCCGCAACACGGGGGATCGGCGACTGCTACATCCTGCGCCCCGGCGCGTCGCGCGACCTGGCCCAACCGGCGCATGCCGGCGAGCTGATGTTCGGCTTCGTGCTGGAAGGGACCGCGGTCCTGGAGCGCCAGGGCGAGCATGCGCTCTCCCCCGCCGACGCCTTCGTCATCCCGGCCGGCGAGGCCTGGGGCCTCAAGGACTGCTCGGAAGACCTGCGCCTGCTGCAGGTGGTGGTTCCGTAATCAGGTCCCTTCTCCCCTTGTGGGAGAAGGTGTCAGCGAAGCTGACGGATGAGGGGTCTCTCAGCCCTGTCCACCTGCTTTCCAAGCGCCAGATAGGGGCGTGCTACCCCTCATCCGACCTGGCTCCGCCAGGCCACCTTCTCCCACAAGGGGAGAAGGTGACTAAGCGCGCACCCGCTTCCAGATCACGTAGCTTACGCTCAGCAGCACCAGCCACGGGACGCCGATGATCCAGGAGATGTTCCAGAAGTCGGTGTCGAGGCCCATGGTGACCAGGATGCCGATCAGCAGGGCCAGGCCCGCAAGCTGCATCCAGGGGAAGAAGGGCATGCGCACCGGCAGCTCTTCCGGCGGGTGGCGGCGGCGGAAGGACAGGTGGCTGAGGATGATGACGATCCAGGTGAAGATCGCCCCGAAGGTCGCGATCCCGAACAGGTAGTTGTAGGCGAGCGGCGTGAGCTTGGAGATGGCCGCCATGGCCATGATGCCCAGGCCAGAGGCGACGATGGCCGGCGTCGGCGCGCCGTCCTTGTTCAGGCGGCCGAACACGGTGGGGGCGAAGGACCCTCGGCCCAACGAGAACAGCATCCGCGAGGCCAGGTAGATGTTGGCGTTCATGCCGGACAGGGCGGCGCTGAGCACCACGAAGTTCATCAGGCCGGCGGCGTGCTGCAGGCCGACATGGTGGAAGACTTTCACGAACGGGCTCTGCTCGACCAGCTTGGCGCCGGTCTCCGTCCAGGGGACGAAGCTGACCACGATGGTGAGCGCCAGCACGTAGAACAGGCCCAGGCGGACGGCCATGCTGCGCAGGGCGGCGGGGATGGACTTCTTGGGGTCGGGGGTCTCGCCGGAAGTGACGGCGATCAGCTCGGTGCCGGTGAAGGAGAAGATCCCCATGATCACCCCCATCCAGACCCCGTGGAGGCCATTGGGCATGAAGCCGCCGGGCAGGCCGGTGAGGTTGTGGAAGCCGACCGCCGGCTGGCCGATGCCCAGCAGGGCCGAGGCGCCCAGGATGATGAAGGCGACGATGGCCGTCACCTTGATCATAGCGAACCAGTACTCGAAGCTGCCGAAGCTGTGGACCGAGCGGGAGTTCACATAGGTCAGGATGACGGTGAAGCCGGTGGACCACATCCACAGCGGCGTGCCCGGGAACCAGTAGGTCATGTAGACCCCGGCGGCGACCGCCTCGCCGCCCACGGCGACGATCTGGGCCATCCAGTAGGTGTAGCGGACCAGGAAGCCGACCCACGGGGTCAGATAGGTCTCGGCGTAGGCGCCGAAGGACCCCGCCGCCGGGTGCATGACCGCCATCTCGGACAGGCTGAGCACCATGCACACGGCGATGAAGGCGGCGATGGCGTAGCTGATGATCACCGCCGGGCCGGCGTAGCCGATGGCGATGCCGCTGCCCATGAACAGACCGGTGCCGATGGCGCCGCCCAGGCCGATCATGGTCATCTGGGCCCGCGACAGGCCGGGCCGCAAGCCCGCCTCGCGCCGTGTGATCTCGGCTTCGTCCACCCGCATGTCCCCCGCTTGACGAAGCTTCCATGAACGGGGTTTCGCCGGCGATGGCAAGGCCGGGGCGGTGAGCGCATTTTCGGCTGGACGCGGGCGCCTTGGCGGCGGACTAGGGGAGGGTGCTCTCGAGGGGGAAAGCCATGAAGACGATCCTTGGCCTGGCGGCCGCGCTCAGCCTGGCCGCCGCCGCGCCGGCCCTGGCCGACACCTATGCGATTGAGCATGTGACGCTGATCGACGGTCTGGGCCACGCGCCTCAGGCCGACATGACGGTGCAGGTGGACGGCGACCGCATCACCGCGGTCACCCCCAGCGCCCTCGCCAAGGACCTCAAGGGCAAGCGCATCGACGGGCGCGGCAAGTACCTGATCCCCGGCCTGATCGACGCCCACATCCACCTGAAGGGCGGGGTCGCGCCGCAGGCCGACGCGGCGGCGGCCCGAGCCTCGGCGACCCAGGCCCTGGCGAGCTTTCTCTATGCCGGAGTGACCTCGGTCTACGACGCCGGCAACCAGGCCGACGTGATCCTGCCCCTGCGCGCCGACGAGCGGGCGGGCAAGATCGCCTCGCCCAGGATCTTCGCCACCGGCAATCTGATCACCTATCCGGGCAGCCACGGCGACAGCATGTCCGTCCGCATCTCGGACTTCGAGAAGGACAAGGCGCTGCTGGACAAGCACATCGCCGAGCAGCAGCCCGACGTCTTGAAGATCACCTATGACGAGGAAGGCTGGGGGTCACGGCCGATGATCACCCTGATGCCCCAGCCGCTCATGGAGCAGATCATCAAGTACTACAATCAGCACGGCATCCGGACGACTATCCACGTCTCCAATGAGACCCGGTCGCTGGAGGCCATCTACTCCGGCGCCGACAGCCTGGCCCACCCGGATATCCAGGGGCCGGTGAGCGACAGCTTCGTCAAGCTGATGGCCGCCAAGAAGGTCCCCTTCGCTAGCACCCTGACCATCGGCGAGAACTACAGCCGGCTGGCCGAGCATCCGGAGTTCCTGGACCAGCCGCTGTATGTGGCGAGCTTCAGCGCCGCCGACCGCGAGACGATGAAGACCAAGGTTCGCGCCGACTACCAGGCCCGCCACTGGACCTGGTGGATGAAGGTGATGACGCCGGTCTGCCTGGAGAACATCCGCAAGATCGACGCCGCCGGCGGGGTGGTGGCCCTGGGCACCGACCAGTCCAGCGGCCCGGCCACGCATCGCGAGATGGAGCTCTTGGTCCAGGCCGGCATCAAGCCGCTGGAGGTGCTGAAAATCGCCACTCACAACGCGGCGCGGCTGTTGGGCAAGGAAGACGAGCTGGGCTCGGTCGAGGCCGGCAAGTTCGCCGACCTCGTCCTCTTGAGCGCCGATCCGACCGCCGACATCAACAACGCCAAGCAGATCGCCTGGGTGATGAAGGCCGGTCAGATCATCGACGAAAGCAAGCTGCCTCTGGCGGGGGCTAAGCAGGCGCGTCGGTTCGCGGAGTAGGAGCCCTTCTCCCGCGGAGGAGAGAAGGGCGTCCTCGGCAGGCCTATTTCGCAGGGCAGATCAGGTACTTCTCGCCGGTGGTCTTCTTGTTGTAGGCGGCGATGATCGCGGGATCGAGGGCTTCGGCCAGGCTGATCTCGTGCGAGTAGTGGCTGGCGAAGGTGGTCTTCAGTTCGTCGGCCACGCGCTGGCGCAGCTTGGCGGCCTCAGCGGCGCCGATCTTCATCAGGAACGGGGTCAAGAGCCAGCCGCCGACGCCCCAGGACATGCCGAAGCCGCGGTTGAGTTCGGTCGGGCGCATGTCCAGGCCGCCATAGATGTAGACCTGCTTGTAGGTGGTCGAGCCGTAGCGGCTGTACTCGCTGGCCTTGCGGTTGGCGGCGATCTCCATGGCGGTGAGGATCTGGCCGGCCAGCTTGCCGCCGCCGATGGCGTCGAAGGCGAGCGTCGCGCCGGTGGCTTCAAGGGCGTCGGTCAGCTCGGCCATGAAGTCGGGCGAGGTGGAGTCCACGACGTGCTTGGCGCCGATGCCCTTCAGGATGGCGGCCTGTTCGGCGCTGCGGACGACATTGACCAGCTCCACCCCGTCCTTGAGGCAGACCTTGTTGAGCATCTGGCCGAGGTTGGAGGCGGCCGCGGTGTGCACCAGGGCGGTGTGGCCCTCGCGGCGCATGGTCTCGACCATGCCGAGCGCGGTCAGCGGGTTGACGAAGCACGAGGCGCCGTCGCGGGGCGTGGCCCCTTCCGGCAGGACCAGGGCGTCGGCGGCGCGCACCGCGCGATGCTGGCCATAGGTCGCGCCGCCCAGGATGGCGACGGTCTTGCCCATCAGGGCCTGGGCTTCCGGCGCCGCGCCGGCGGCGATCACCACGCCCGCGCCTTCGTTGCCCACCGGCATGGACTGGTCGAGGCGGGCGGTCAGGGCCTTCAGCACGCCTTGCGGGATCTGGCCGGTGACCACCGGGCGGTCCTTGGTCCCCGTGACCTTCAGGCTCGAGGCGTCCACCGGGCCCAGCAGCAGGCCGAGGTCGGACGGGTTGATCGGGGCGGCTTCGATGCGGACCACGATCTCGTCAGCCTTGGGCTCGGGGACCGGCACCTCCACCAGGGACAGTTCCAATTCGCCGCTGGACTTGGCCAGGGAACGCAGTTGCAGGCTGGTGGCGGTCATCTTCGGGGTCTCCCTCGTCTGTGATTGGCCGGCAAAAGAGCCTGTCGCAGCGTCAGGCGCAATGGCGCTTCATTTCAATTGCGCGTCATGAGATCGTGCGCGGCAGAGTCTTTGAAGGAGCCGCACCTTGTCCCTCGTCGTCCACCACCTCGGCGTCTCGCAGTCCGAGCGCATCGTCTGGCTCTGCGAGGAACTGGGAATTCCTTATGAGCTCAAGGTTTACGCCCGCGATTCCGTGACCCGCCTGGCGCCTGAGGCCTACAAGGCCCTGCACCCCATGGGGATGGCGCCGGTGATCACCGACGGCGATGTGGTGCTGGGCGAGTCCGGCGCCATCGTCGACTATATCGTCCACCGTCATGGCGGCGGGCGGCTGGCGGTGAGCCCGCAGGCCGACAATTTCGCGGACTATTGCTTCTGGCTGCACTTCGCCAATGGCTCGCTGGTGGCGACCGAGATGCTGGGCATGGTGGGCAACGCCCTGGGCGTCGCCGCCGATCATCCGGGCCGGGCGTTCAGCAAGGCCCGCAGCGACAAGGCCTTCGCCCTGGTCGAGCAGCGCCTGGGCGAGGCGGACTATTTCGCTGGCGCCGAGCTGACCGCCGCCGACATCATGATGGTCTTCCCGCTGACCACCATGCGCATGTTCATGCCCCGCGACTTCACCGGCTTCCCCAACATCCAGGCCTATCTGAAGCGGATCGGCGAGCGTCCAGCCTATCGCCGGGCCATGGAGAAGGGCGACCCGGGCCTGCCCCTGATGCTGGCCTAGTAAGACCGTGGCAGGTCGAGCACGTGCTCGGCCAGATAGGCCAGGATGAGGTTCGTGGAGATGGGCGCGACCTGGTAGAGGCGGGTTTCGCGGAACTTGCGCTCGATGTCGTACTCCTCCGCGAACCCGAACCCGCCATGGGTCTGGATGCACATGTCCGCCGCATGCCAGGAGGCTTCGGAGGCCAGCATCTTGGCCATGTTGGCCTCTTCGCCGGCGGGCAGGCCGCGCTCGTAGCGGCCGGCGGCCTCATAGGTCATCAGCTTGGCGGCGCGGACCTCGGCATAGGCCCGGGCGATGGGGAACTGGATGCCCTGGTTCTGGCCGATGGGCCGGCCGAACACCACGCGGGACTTGGCGTACTCGCTGGCCTTGCCGACGAAGTAGCGGCCGTCGCCGATGCACTCCGAGGCGATCAGGATGCGCTCGGCGTTCATGCCGTCGAGGATGTAGCGGAAGCCCTTGCCTTCCTCGCCGATCAGGCACGAGGCCGGGATCTCGAGGTTGTCGAAGAACAGCTCCGTGGTCGCATGATTGAACATGGTGCGGATCGGCTTGATGGTCAGGCCCTTGCCGACCGCCTCGCGCATGTCGAGCAGGAAGACGGAGATGCCGTCGGTCTTCTTCGACGCCTGGTCCTTGGGCGTGGTGCGGGCGAGCAGCACCATCAGGTCGGAGTGTTCCGCCCGGCTGATCCACACCTTCTGGCCGTTGACGACGTACTTGTCGCCCTGGCGGATGGCCGTGGTGGAGATCGAGGTGGTGTCGGTGCCAGCGGTGGGCTCGGTGACGCCGAAGGCTTGCAGCCGGATCTCGCCGGAGGCGATCTTGGGCAGCCAGGTGGACTTCTGTTCCGGGCTGCCGTGCCGCAGGACCGTGCCCATGGTGTACATCTGGGCGTGGACCGCCGCGGCGTTGCAGCCGCTGGCGTGGATTTCTTCCAGGATGGCGCAGGCCGCGCTCAGCCCCAGGCCCGAGCCACCGTATTCCTCGGGGATCAGCACGCCCAGCAGGCCGGCGTCAGTCAGGGCCTGGACGAAGGCCGTGGGATAGGTCCGCTCCCGGTCCCGCTCACGCCAGTACTCGCCCGGAAAGTCGGCGCACAGCCGGCGCACGGTCTCCAGGATCGGCTCGAGGTCGTTGGTCGTGTCCATGTCAGGGCCTCCGCTTCGACGCCCTTGTGGCCGAGCGGGAGCCCGGACGCCAGGGGCGCGACCGCCTTAGGCGGCTGACCGAGCGTCAGGGAAGGGGCGCCCCGTCACGGGCGCCGATGTGTCAATCACAGGCGCCTTGCAGATTCCCGGCGGTGTGGCGCGACGACTCGTGGCGCGGCCACGGTTCCGCTTTCTAGGTCTGGTTCCGCTAGACTTTGAGGGGAGCGGGCGGATGCAAGGCCAGAAATCCACACGGCGACAGGTGCTGTCGGCCATCGGCGTGCTGGGCGGCTCAGCCCTGCTCTACAACATGATGACCACCATGGGGTACGCCGCCGAGACCCAGTTCGCGGGGCCGCCCAAGCTGTCGGGCGCCAAGAAGGGCGCGAGCGTGGTGGTGCTGGGCGCCGGGCTCGCCGGCATGCTGGCGGCCTATGAGCTGACCAAGGCCGGCTACAAGGTCCAGATCCTGGAGTACCAGGACCGCTCGGGCGGCCGGAACTGGTCGCTCTATGGCGGCGACACCTATACCGAGCTGGGCGGGGCGACCCAGAACGTCAAGTTCGCGGCTGGCAACTATCTGAACCCCGGCCCCTGGCGCATCCCGCACCATCACCGCGCCCTGCTGCACTATTGCAAGGCCTTCGGGGTGAACCTGGAGCCCTTCATCCAGTTCAACCACAACGCCTTCGTCCACAACACCGAGGCCTTCGGCGGCGCGCCGCAGCGGTTCCGGTCCCTGGCCGCGGACTTCGAGGGGCATGTGGCCGAGCTGCTCGGCAAGGCCCTGGACCAGAAGGGCCTCGACGCCGAGATGACGGCGGAGGACCGCGACCGCCTGAAGGAGGCGCTGCGGGACTGGGGCATGCTGGACAAGGACTTCAAGTACGCCAAGAACCTGCGCTCGTCCGAGCACCGCGGCTTCGACCGGCCCCCCGGCGGCGGGGTCAACGGGGCGCCGAGCCCCTCGGAGATCTTCGGCCTGTCCGACGTGCTCGACTCCGGCGTCTGGCGTCAGATGTCGTTCTTCATGAACAGCGAATTCCAGACCACCATGTTCCAGCCGACGGGCGGAATGGGCATGATCGGCAAGGCGTTCGCCGCCCAGATCCCGGGGCTGACCACCTACAACGCCAAGGTCACCAAGCTCATCCAGGACAAGAAGGGCGTCACGGTCACCTGGAGCGACACCGGCACGGGCAAGGTGAATGAGACCAAGGCCGACTGGTGCGTCTGCACCATTCCGCTGACCATCCTGTCCCAGATCGAAAGCAACCTGTCCGACAAGATGCAGGCCGCGGTGGCCGCCGTGCCCTACACCAACTCGGTCAAGATCGGCCTGGAGATGAAGCGCCGGTTCTGGGAGGACGACTACGCCATCTATGGCGGCCACTCCTTCACGAACCAGGAGATCGGCCTGATCTCCTACCCCAATAACAACCTGTTCAAGGATGGGCCGGCGGTGCTGCTGGGGGCCTTCTCCAGCGGCATGGGCGGCTATCACCTGGGCGGCATGAGCCCGGAGGAGCGGATCGAGGTGGCCCTGACGCAAGGCTCAGTCTTCCATCCGGACAGCTACCGCAAGGAGTTCCTGAGCGGGGCCTCGGTCGCCTGGAGCCGGGTGCCCTGGATCCAGGGCTGCTGCGCCCGCTGGACCGAGGAGACGCGCCAGGCCCACTACCAGGACCTGGTGGCCATGGACGGCCGGGTGGTCCTGGCCGGGGAGCACGCGTCCTATGTCGGCTGCTGGATGGAGGGCGCGCTGCTCTCGTCCCTCGACGCCATCACCCGCCTGCACAAGCGCGCCCTGGAGGCCTGATCATGACCCGTCTCGTGAAGTCCGGCCTTGTCCTGGCCGCCGCCCTCGTCCTCGCCGCACCCGCCCTGGCTGACGAGCCAGGCCCTGGGGGCTCGAAGCCGCCGGTCCCGAAGACTGGGGCCGAGGTCTATACGATGGTCTGCCAGTCCTGCCACATGGCGGGCGGCGCCGGCGCCAAGGGCGCGGGCATGATCCCGGCGCTCGCCAACAATCCCAAGCTGAAGGTCGCGGCCTATCCGATCGTCATGGTCGCCAAGGGTCGGGGCGGCATGCCCTGGTTCAACGACACCCTGTCGGCGGACCAGATGGCGGCGGTGATCACCTATATCCGCACCAACTTCGGCAACGCCTATGCCGAGCCGGTGACCGCGGCGGACGTGGCCAAGCTGTCGCCCAAGCCCGCGGCGGGCGGCCACTAGGCCTTCCGCGACCTCAGGGCCAGCGCCAGGAAGATCAGTGTGAGGACGATGGTGACGACGCTGGCGTAGTGCTCCGGCGGGTGATGCCCGCCGGCGCCCTTCAGGAACCAGCCGTCCACCGCCATGAGCCCGCGCTCGACCAGGACCATGGCCAGCATGAAGGGCACGAGGGTGCGGTAGCGCAGGCCGACCACGATCTCGATGATCCCGTGCGGGATCTGGAGGGCGCCGAACCACGCGAAGACCGCGATGATAGTCTTGGCCTGGGCGCCCAGGTTGATGTGGGCGATTACGCCGGCGCCGCCGTCGGGCAGGACGTAGTGGATCAGGCCGGGCGCGACGGTCCCGACCCCGAGCAGCACCAGGAACCAGGCCGAGGCGGTCGCGCCCCGATAGTCGGCGTTCGTGCTGGGAGGCAGGAGGCTCATGCGGCGGCGCCCAGCAGCAGGGCGATCTGGCCCAAGGCGGCGGCCAGCGCGATGGCCAGCCCGACCCAGATGCGCGGGGAGGGCAGGAACATCATCATCGGCCGGGTGGGGAAGGACGCCGTCTCCGGCATGGCCGCGAACTTGAATTCATGGGCGCCGTTGAAGCGCGGGTCGCAGACCAGCTGGGCGAGGTCGCGGCGGCTGCGGTAGCGCATGTAGCCGATCATGGTCCAATCGGGGTCGGCCGGAACGCCCCAGGTGTCGACGAAGGGGCCGATCTTGCGCGCGGCGATGGCCGGGTGGCCGCCGCGGGCGAACAGGGCGGGCAGGAACATCTTGGTGTAGCCCTCCATGACCTCGCGGGCGGGCTTCTGCTCGCCGGTGGTCGGGTCGGCGATCGTGCCCGGCGCCAGGCGCACCAGGTTCAGCATGAAGAACTCCCGGCCGTCGTCGGCCAGGAAGAAGGCCTTGATGGCGTCGAGGCTGTTGCGGTCGGTGGCCTCGGCGCTGTCGGCGCGCATACGCTCGACGAGGCTCTCCACCTCGGCCGGGCGCAGCGGCCCGCGCCAGTTCTGATACCAGGCGAGGAAGGCTGCGTAGAGGACGAGGGCCAGGCCCCAGACCCAGAAGGTGGTCATGGTCGGTCTCCGAATGTCAGGCGAGCCAGGGCGTGCAGCCGGCGGCGTCGAGAATGGCCTTGAGGCCTGGCGCGTCGGCTGCCGCGGCATAGCGGGCCTTGAGCGCCGCCAGCGAGCGGGCGTGGTACTTCTGCGGGCCCTGGACGTAAGGCCCGCCGGGCAGGTCGACGGTGAAGCTTTCCGCGCCCTCGGCCAGGGCCTTGGCGTTGGCGGTGGTCCAGGGCAGGAAATAGCGGCCCACATAGGCCAGGATCGGCGCCAGCGTCGGCGCAAGGCTGTCCCAGGTCTCGAAGGCGCCGTCGTTGCGGGGCTCCAGCATGCGGTGGCACCAGTCCAGCACGGCGGGGCCGCGCGCCCGGATGCCGGCGCCGCAGGTCGGGTCTACGGAGCATTCGTAGAGCTGCGCCGCCAGGCCGAAGTCGCCGAAGCTGGGACGCGCGCCGAACAGATAGGGCCGGGCCTGCAGGTGCGGCTCCAGCAGGTCGAGCAGTTCGAAGTAGTAGGCGCTGATCAGCGGCGCGGTCTCGGCGCTGGAGCCCACGAAATGGCCGCGCCCGGTCATCCGCTCCCGGATGAACTGGGTGCGAGCGGCGATCTCCTCGGTCGAACCGAAGGGGGCGCTGAGGCGGGCGAGCGTCTGGGCCGAGGCCCGCTGGTCCACCTCCGCCCACCAACGGTGATGGAACATCAGCTTGTTGCCCCACTCGTCGCCGAACTCCTCGATCAGGGCCGACAGGAAGGCCAGGGCCGGATCGTCGGGATGGATCGAGGGCTCCGGGTGCTGGGCCTCCACCGTCTCCATGATCGGGGTGGAGTCCTGCAGGCCCTCGCCTGCGGGCGTCGCCACCGTCGGCACGATGGGCAGCCGGGCGTAGCGCTTGTAGTCCTCGTCGTTTTCCGCGCGCCGGGGGACCCATTCGTGCGGCAGGCCCTTGAAGCGGAAATAGGCGCGCACCTTCACCGAGTAGGGCGACATCTCCGAGCCGAAGATCCGGTGGGTCATGGGGGCCTCGTTCAGGGTTCCGCCCGGCGGGCGAGGAAGGTCTCGGCGATCCGCTCGCCGTGGGTGTCCTGCAGGAAGTGGCCGGCGTCGGCGAACACATCGAAGCTGGCCTGCGGGAAGCGGCCGGCCCAGGCGCGGCCCCAGTCCTCGGTGAACACGTTGTCGGCCCCGCCCCAGATGAAGTGGATGGGCTTGGTCCAGGTGTCGAGGGCGGCGAACCAGCGGGCCTGGTCTGCAGCGGCGCCACCTTCGGGATTGTAGAAGGGCAGGCTTAAGGGGAAGCGGCGAGGGCCGGCATGGCCCTGTCGGCCAAGGCCCTCGAAGGGCGCGTCATAGGCTCGCCGAACGGCGGCGGCCTCAGGTGTGAGTTGCGGATAGGTCCCGGAACTGACGATGCCGTAGAGATCCTGGGCGGTCATGTGGCCGAGCGAGACCATCATGAACCAGCCCAGGGACAGTTTGTCCGGCACGTTCAGGCCGAACAGGCCATCGGCCTGCCACTGGGCGTTCCAGCGGCGCAGGGCGTCGGTGTAGGCGTAGGCCTCGTGGTGCAGCCAGGTGTTCATGATCACCAGCCGGGCGAACCGCTGCGGCGCCTCAGCGACCTGGGCCAGGCTGATGGGGCCGCCCCAGTCCTGGCAGAAGAGGGTGATGTCCTTCAGGTCCAGGGCCTGGATCAGGGCCCGCTGCGCGGCCACATGGCGCAGGATCGAGTACCAGTCGTCCTCGATGGGTTTGTCCGAGCGGCCGAAGCCGATGTGGTCGGCGGCGATGCAGCGATAGCCCTCGGCGACCAGGCGGTTGAGGATGTGGCGGTTGAGGAAGCTCCAGGTCGGCATGCCGTGCATCAGCAGGGCGACAGGACCGTCTCGGGGGCCGACATCGACATAGGCCAGCCGCAGGCCCTCGAAGGTGATGTAGGCGGGGGCGTGGTCGAAGTCCGGCAGGCCCTGAAAGGCCGCCTCCGGCGTGCGCAGGAACGCGACGCCCTGATCCGTGGTCAGCACCTGGCTCATCCTGTCCTCCCAGGCCCCGTCTTTCGCGGGATCGGGTGAGCCTAGTCTAATGACATGAATTGTGTCGATAGTTTCTATGCAGGCCCGGCTTGCCTTCCGCAGCGCGCGGCGTGCATGCCTTCCGCAAAGACAAGCTCGCGGGGGAAACCATGCACGTCGACCTGACCGGACGCACCGCCCTGGTGACCGGCGCCTCCAGCGGCTTCGGCCGTCACTTCTGCCAGTTGCTGGCCCGCTCGGGCGCCGAGGTGATCGCCGCCGCCCGTCGCACCGAGCTGTTGGACAGCCTGGTCGCCGAGATCACGGCGACGGGCGGCAAGGCTCGCGCCCTGCGCCTGGACGTCGCTGACCAGGACCAGGTGATCGCGGCGCTCAGCGGGCTTGAGCGCCTGGATATCGCCATCAACAACGCCGGCGTCGCCTCGCCCACCAAGGCCATCGACATGGAGGCCGCCGAATGGCGCGGCGTGTTCGACGTCAATGTCAACGGCGCCTTCTTCGTCGCCCGCGAGGCGGCCCGGATCATGCGTAAGGCGCAGACCGGCGGCTCGATCATCAACATCGCCTCGATCACCGGCCTGCGCACGGCGCTGGCGGCCTCGGCCTATGCGCCGTCCAAGGCGGCGGTGATCCACATGACCAAGACGCTCGCCATGGAATGGGCGCGGTTCGGGGTGCGGGTGAACGCCATCACGCCCGGCTATATCGAGACCGACCTGAACCGCGAGTTCCTGCAGTCGGCCCACGGCGAGCAGATGCGGCTGCGCATTCCGCAGCGCCGGTTCGGCGAGATTTCCGACCTGGACGGCCCGCTGCTGCTGCTGGCCTCAGACGCCTCGCGCTACATGACCGGCAGCGTGCTGGAGGTGGACGGCGGGCACCTGGCGAGCCCGCTTTAGCCGCCCATCGTCTTGGCGCGCAGACGGCGCATGCCGCCGATCCAGCGGTCGTAGTCGGCGGTCTTACGCTGCATATAGGTCAGGACGACCGGGTGCGGCAGGATCAGGAACTTCTCTTCGGCCAGGCCGGCGATCACCGCCTCGGCGGCTTCGTCCGGGGTGAGCACGCCGTCCAGGCTCTGGGGCGAGCCTGAGCCACCGGCGCGCAGCATGGCCGTGTCGACCCCTTGCGGGCACAGCACCGAGACCGTGATCCCCTGGTCCCCGTGGGTGATCGACAGCGACTCGGCGAAGCCGATGGCCGCGTGCTTGGTGGTTGAGTAGACCGCCCCGCCGATCTGGGAGAGCAGACCCGCGGCCGAGACGGTGTTCAGGATGTAGCCCCCGCCGCGCTTCACCATGCCCGGGATCACCGCCCGCGCGGCGTGGACATGGGCCATGACATTGACGTTCCAGGCCCGGTGCCAGACGTCGTCCGGCGACGAGGCGGCGTTGTTGCGGTCCGGGTCGCCATCGCCGACGCCGGCGTTGGCGCAGAACAGGTCGATGCCGCCGTGGCGCGCCTCGATATCGGCGACCATTTTGGCGGTGGCCTCACCGTCGGTGACGTCCAGCGTGACGGCCTCGCCGCCGATCTCGGCGGCCACCTTGGCGGCGCCCTCGCCGTTGCGGTCGACCACGATGACCTTGGCGGCGCCTTCCTTGGCGAAGCGGCGGCACATGGCGGCCCCGATGCCATCCGCCCCACCGGTGACGACGACGATCTTGCCCTGGACGTTCATGGTGTCTGCCTTCCGCTTATCTTGCGGGCGGAACCTCGACCGGATCGTCGGGATTGGCAAGGCGCCTCTAGGCTCGCAAGCGGCGCCTGACTAGGGTGGGGTCAGGACTGTTCGGAGTATCCCCATGACGCTTTCCCGCCTCGGCGCCGCCCTCGTCTCGACGGCGCTCGCCTCCACCGTGGCGCTCTCGCCCCTCGCCGCCGTCGCCAAGCCCCTGTCCGCGCCGCAGCGCGCGATGATCCTGAAGGCCGTGGATGATGACGCCGGCCAGATCTCTGACGCCGCGATGAAGATCTGGAACTTCGCGGAGGTCGGCTACCAGGAGACCAAGAGCTCGGCCCTGCTGCAGGAGCAGCTGAAGGCCGCCGGGTTTGAGGTGAAGGTGGGTGTGGCGGGCATGCCCACCGCCTTTGTCGCCAGCTACAAGAACGGCAAGGGCCCCGTGATCGGAATCCTGGCTGAGTACGACGCCCTGCCGGGCCTGGGCCAGGCGGCCGAGCCGACCAAGACCCCGGTTGCGGGCCGCGCGGCCGGCCATGGCTGCGGACACAACCTGTTCGGCGCGGCCTCGGTGGGCGCCGCGGTCGCCATCAAGGACTGGATGGTCAAGAACAAGGTCCAGGGCGAGCTGCGGGTCTATGGCAGCCCGGCGGAAGAGGGCGGTTCGGGCAAGGTCTATCTGGTCCGCGCCGGCCTGTTCGACGACGTCGACGCCGCCATCCACTGGCACCCGGGCACCGAGAACTCGGCCGCTCAAGGGGTGAGCCTGGCCAATATCAGCGGCAAGTTCCGCTTCTACGGCGCCTCGGCCCACGCGGCCGCCAACCCGGACAAGGGCCGCTCGGCCCTCGACGGTGTCGAGGTGATGGACGTCGCCACCAACTATCTGCGTGAACACGTGCCGGAGAAGGCCCGCATCCACTATGTGGTGACCAGCGGCGGCGGCGCGCCCAACGTCGTGCCGGACTTCGCCGAGGTCTACTACTATGTCCGCCACCCCGATCCGGCGGTGGTCAAGGACGTCTGGTCCCGCGTGGAAAAGGCCGCCCAAGGCGCCGCCATCGCCACCGGCACCACCTACAAGATGGAAGTCACCGGCGGGGTCTACGCCCTGTTGCCCAACGACACCCTGGGCAAGGTGATGGACGCCAACCTGCGCAAGGTGGGCGGGATCAGCTGGACGCCGGAAGAGACGGCCTTCGCCAAGACCCTGCAGAAGTCCCTGACCAGCGCGCCGGACCTGGCTTCGGTGCAGAAGATCGACCCCTACAAGATCGAGATGGACGGCAGCGGCGGCTCGACCGACGTCTCCGACATCAGCTGGGTGACGCCGACCGTGGGCCTGCGCACCGCCACCTTCGTGCCGGGCTCGGCGGGCCACAGCTGGCAGAACGTGGCCGCCGCGGGCACGACCATCGGGACCAAGGGCGCGGTCAACGCGGCCAAGACCCTGGCGCTCACCGCCGCCGAGCTGTTCCAGAGCCCCGACGTGCTGAAGAAGGCCAAGGCCGAGCTGGCCGAGCGGCGCGGGCCGGACTTCAAGTACCAGGCCATGCTGGGCGACCGCCCGCCGGCCCTGGACTACCGCAAGGCGCCGAGCGCGGGCGGCGGGTCGGAGTAGGCTTGCGACTTGCAGGCTGTCCGTCGACTGCCGGTGGCCAAGGAAAAGGCGCTCTTGGGGAAGAAATTCCCCAGGGGCGCCTTAAGTCCCGGGTTGTGATAGAAAACTATTTCTCGAAGCGGCGGAATTACCCAAATTTGGCGAAGTCGCAAAGGTTCCGGTGCGGCCTCGTGGTCTGAACCGCTCAAGCCTTCAAATGTCGCGGGGCTTGGCTGCGTGAACACTGGTCACTTGAGAGCAAGGCGGTGTTTTGTCGCAGCGAACGACTTCCGGGGCGTCGCCAATTATTGAAATATAATTTCGTCTTCGAAGCCACCAATTAAACAATAATAGAAATAATAGTGGATCTCGGATTGTAGAAAATCGAGTATGGGCTGAAAGGGTTGTCGCAAGGTGACGGCAATTGCTACTTTGACTTGATATTATATTCGTCCCCATTCCACTGACTGGCGTCTCCTGTTCGCTTTTCCCCAGAATAGGGTACGCGTTCCTGCCTCGTATCCGACAATGTGCAGGGGCGAGGTGTGTCGCAGCTAGCCTCGACGTCAGAGATCGGGTGTGTGGCGCGGCGATGGGCCGCCAGAGGCGAGGGGGGAGGCTTGTCCTTCCTAGTTTGGGGGAGACGAGTTGCCGGGCCGTATTCTGAATCTGTTGCTCAGCGATGCGTCGAACGATGTCATCCGTTCAGAGGTCGAGGCCCTGAGCTGCGCCAGCTTTGGGAGCCGGGACGACTCGCCTCTCGGACGCGCCGATTTCCGTGACCAGCTTGCGGCCATCGTCGTGCGCGCCCTGGGCGCCGCATCTGTCGCCGGACTGGTCGTCGACGGCGCCGGACGGGTTCTGTCCATGACCCCGATGGCCAGCCAAGCAATCACATCGGAAGAGGTGCTGGCTGAGCGCACGGCTGGGACGCCGGTCATGCTCAACAGTTGCGCACGTTCAGCGGTTGAGCGCTTCCAGGTGAATCCTCAGCTCGAGGGCGCTTCTGCCGTGATTGAGGCGAGTGGCGGCCCATTGCTCCTTGAGATTAAGCGGCTTTGGCGTGACGAGACCGGGCCTGCAGGGCAGTTGCTGGTCTTGGTCGTTCGCCATCCCAGCACGCGCGACCCGCTTGCTGATCGTCTTCGCGCAGCGTTCGACCTAACCCCCGCTGAAGCCTCTGTCGCCCTAGCGCTTTGCACCGGTCAGTCTCCGGACGAAATCGCCGAGAACCGAGGCGTCAAGATCGATACGGTTAGGACCCAACTTCGGACACTTTTCAGCAAGCTGCGTGTCAAGCGGCAGGCGGAGCTCGTCTCGCTGTTGCTGGCCTATGCATAGGTCCCTGCAAGTCGGGATCGGGGTGAGAGGGATCTATGCGTGATCGCGCCCTGTCTCCATTGGCTGGCTTGTCCCCCCAGCTGACCCCCGTAAGCGGGGACGACATGATGGCGATCGTGGCCGCACATGAAGCCCACGCAGCCGGCCGGCCGACAGGCGCGCGCAAATTTCCCCGCTTCATCATCGCTCGGCGCAGTATGCTTAACCGGCGAGTGCTTCCTGAAATCGATTTCACCGGAGCCGACCTGGAAGACAGCACCTTCATCGAGGCGGATCTCACGCGGGCCCTGTTTTGCGGCGCCGTCCTGAGGCGCTGCGATTTCAGTTTCGCCCAGTTGACAAGGGCAGATCTGCGGGGAGTCGTCTTCGAGGGGGCTTGTCTCAACTGGGCGCGGCTCGATGAGGCAGATCTGCGCGCCTCGATCCTCGTCTACCGCGGCGGCTTCGCTGAGGCTGGGGCTTCGCCAGCCGAGGCGAGCCTGCGCGGGGCGAGCCTCAATGGGTCCAGACTGGATGACATTGACGGGCGGGGTGTGGACTTTTCCAACGCGTCGATGAAAGGCGCTGACCTTAGGCGCGCGAACCTAAACGGCGCGAGGCTATCGAACTGCAACTTCGACGGCGCGAACTTTGCGGGCGCTAAGGTCGCTGAGGCCGATTTCCGCGGCGCGATCTTGACGAATGTCGATCTGAGCGGACTGAATCTGCCCCGCGCTGCTCTTGCGACATGTGTCATCGATCCTAGCCTCGAAGCCTTGGCTAGGCGCCCAGGCCTGATGCGCCGGGTAGATGATGGCGAGGCATGGGGCATGACCGCTGGGCGGGCGGGGCGCGTGGCAGATCTCAACGGCGAAGACCTGCGGCCCCTCGGTCCAGCGCTAAGGGGCCGCAAGCTGCCAGCGCTTGTTGGCCGGAATGTTTGCGCGGTCGGACTAGACTTCTCACGCTGTCTGCTGGTCGGAGCAAACTTTGAGGGTGCAGACCTGCGTGGGGCCAACTTTATGAATGCGGATCTAAGGGGCGCGAGCTTCCTTAACGCCAATCTCGCCCACGCCAACTTTCACGGCGCTGATCTGAGCCCCCTCGAACTGCTGTCCGGTCGCCTACATCCCGTGAACCTCGAGGGGGCCGTGCTCGATGGGACCGGCATTGTTCGCGTCCTCGAGCTTTGACCGGAAGGCGGGTTTCAGGAGTGCTTTATGAGTGACCCCTCCGACGCGGCACATGCTGCCGAACGCGCCAGGGCCAAGCGACGGCTCCGGATCAATGAAAACACCCCTGTCATGATCTATCATGAGGGGCGCGGCTTGCCTGGAACGGTAATCGACCGCTCCGAGGCGGGCTTTCGCGTCGCCCTCGTTCCCCGCGTGAGAGTGGACGGCCAGGTCGTCGTTGAGGATGTTGGGGGGGCTCGTCGGTGGACCTGTAAGGTCATCTGGCAGTTGGGGGCCCATGTTGGCCTTGAGCGGCTTGATGTCGAGCCGCCTCAAGCTTGAGTGTCAGGCGGCTTGCGCGGCCTTCGCCCCGCTAGGCGGTTGGCCTGTCAAGGCGATAAGGGCTTCCATATTCAGAGCGTGGCATGACCAGGCGCGCGCCCCTTCTTTGAAGAGCGCCAGCCGCTCTGAGAGCCCGGCGATCACCTCGGGTGACCAACCTCTTTCAAGTCCCTTGAGGGTCTCGACGACCAATGCGAAGTGCCCCGAAGGCGTTGATATGAAGATCAGCACCCTTGCGGCGATTTCACCGTCCCATGCAGTGCGCCAGGGCCAGTAAACCGGCGTAGGCTGACCCCGGAAGTCGCAGTAGCCTACGAGCCTGTTTTGCCGGGTCGAGAGGGGTACGAAGGCCTGCGCCCCCTGGGTGACCGCGGTTATGGCGCTAAGCGGTATCGCCCAGTCGCGGTCTGAAGTCGCGATCAGATAAGGTTGTTGGGGCGGCGCGCCAACGCCGTTGCGCGTCTCCTCGTCTAGGGCCCGGGTCGTCAGTCGGGCGTATTGGGTCATGAGGTCCAGCTTGGACATGCCGTTGGCGCTCAGGCGAAAGATTAGACCCTCGGCCTCGTCAACATGGATGCCGTCCACGCTTAGACCATCGGACGCTGCGCTTGCGTGCAGAGCGGGCGGGCCGAGCTGGCGGATGTCTAGGGCGCGGTCGACCGCCAGCGCCAGGCATCGTTCCGCGTCTGGGCCTACCAACACAACTGACGCGGGTTCGATGCTTGCCTCGCGCACGGTCCCAGTCATGGCGACGCTGGGTTCACATACGCAATAGGTCCATCCCCGGTAGGTCACTCGACCGAGGGAGCCGTGGATGGCGGTGGTGTTTGGGACGATTTCGACGCCGGGCAAGGTCGCAAAGACGTCGGAGACTGGTATCGCAAGCTTCGCGCCGCCCCGCTCCACGAGCAAACATTCGCTCGCTTGGGCGGTCATGCGTTCGATCTTTTTGGCAGTATGGTCGGCGACGAAGACGGCGCGTCGGAGCACCGCATCGGTAATGTCCAGGAATGGCTGCCCCTCGAAATTGGATACTTGCGCTGCTAGGTCGGGCGTGGCGCTTGGCGTGAGGGCGGAGACTTCATCGGTCTGCAGTCCGTCGCTTGCGACCACATCAACAATTCGGTCGATGAAGATTGCGGTGACTCTCTGCTCTATCCGCAGGACAAGGGCGTAAACTTGAGAGGCGTCTCGGGTCTTCAGGCCTAGGAGGTCCCGAACCGTCAGGACTGGGATTAGCTCGTCGCGGATGCGAGCAAAGCCCTCCGAGGCGTCGCCAAAGGCTCGGCCAGCGCTATTGAACCCTTCGACCAGCGCGACCTCGCGAACGACGCTGACAGGGAACCGCAGGCCGAGGCCCCCAGCTTCAACCAGGACCAGTCGTTCGGCATGCCCAGCCATGCGGCTACTGGACCTTAGACTTCAGGTTGGCGATCAGTTCGCCGACCTGACTAGAGACCGCCTGTTGATTGGTCGATTGGTCAGAGATGTCGCGTATGGCGTCGCTAGAGCGGGCGGAGTAACCGACAATGCGCTCCAGGGAGATGCGAGCGTCTTCGGTCTGCTCACGTCCGATGGTTGCGCGAGTTACGGCTTCATCTATCAAGCCGGAGATTTGCCGAGCTGCGGAGGCCGACCGCTCGGCCAGTTTGCGCACCTCTGCGGCCACGACGGAAAAGCCAATACCGTGGTCTCCCGCACGCGCCGCCTCGATGGCGGCGTTAAAGGCCAAAAGGTTAGTCTGGTTGGAGATTTCGCCGATCACAGACACGATCTCGGATACTCCAGTGGCCGACTTCTGAATCTGCTCGATGGTGCCCAAGGTCCGAGTTATCGCCTCAACGCCTCGCTCCGCGGCGGTGCGAGAATCGGCAGAAAGTTCGCGAGCTTCGTCGCTCATCTTGCGAATGTCAGAGATGGAGGAGGCGAGATTCTGCATGACACCGCCCATCTGGTGGGCGCTGTCGCCGATGGTGCGTTCCAGGGCCACCGACTCCGTGACGTCGTAGGCGTATTTGATGACGCGAATGACTTGACCTTTGAGGTCTCGGATCGGGTTGTAGGTGGCTTCGATAAACACATCGCGCCCGAATTTGCCGATCCTGTGGAAGCGCCCAGACTTGGATTGACCCTTAGATAGTTGTAGCCAGAAGTCGCGATATTCGCGGCTCAATATGTAATCTTGTTGGCAGAATATAGAGTGATGTTGACCAATTATCTCGCGCAGAGAATATCCCATAGTTCTGATGAAATTCTCGTTGGCAGATATAACATTGCCGTCCAAATCAAACTCAATTACGGCTTGGGCGAGATCGATCGCTTTTAGCTTGCTGGAAGCCTCGACCGTCTTGACCTTTTCCTCGGTGATATCCGTGGCGAACTTGATGATTTTGTGCACCCGGCCGTCCAGTCCGATGATCGGATTGTAGGTGGCCTGGATCCAGACGTCGCGACCGTCGACGCCTACACGCCTGAACTCGCCGCTGTAGTATTCGCCCCGACCAAGTCGTTCCCAGAACCGGACATAGTCCTCGGTCTGTACGTAGCTGGCCTCACAGAACATGCGGTGATGACGTCCGGCGACGTCATCAAGTTTGTAGCCCATAAGATTGAGGAAGTTCTTGTTGGCCGACAGTATGGTTCCGTTCAGATCGAACTCGACAACGGCCTGGGCGCGATCTATGGCCTTTAAGGCGCCCTCCTGCTCAAGGGTTTTTAGCTTATCCTCGGTGATGTCGTAGGCGAATTTCACAACCTTCGCTGGTTTTCCGTGCATATCTAAGATCGGGTTGTAAGAGGCCTGTATCCAGAATTCGCGACCGTTCTTGCCCAAACGGCGAAATTCGCCATTTTGAACTTCTCCCTCGCCTAAGGCGCGCCAGAATTGCCGATATTCGGTAGATTTATTGGCTCCATCCGGCATGAATATTGAGTGGTGCTGCCCCTTGATCTCCGCCAGGCTGTATCCTGCGAGGCCTAGGAAGTTCTCGTTGGCGTTGAGGACATATCCTTGGGGGTCGAACTCGATCACAGCCTGGGCGCGGTTGATCGCAGCGAGGAGGCCCTGGTGCTCAAGGGTCATCCGCTTGGCGTCTGTGATATCGACCGCGATAAGGTGGATGGACTCGATCGCGCCATCTCCGCGGGACTTCGGCACATAGGTCGCTCGTACCCAGACCTCTTCGCCGTCGGCGGCGCGCATGCAGGTCTCGGTGTCTTGGGGGCGACCTTCAAGTAGATTGCGCCAAAGGGCTTGTGCGGCGCGCTCGTGATCCTCACCAACACACTGGATGTCCGCCAGCCTCAACCCCTCAGTGGCCTGCGTCCGGATGAGTCTGCGGAAGCCACTATTGCTGTTCAGGCAGACGCCAGATGGCGCGAACTCGGCGATGCAAACTGCATGGCTAAGCAGTTCGAGGGTTTCGGTGCTGACCTGACAGTCTCCCAAGGCCACGGGGCCTTCGGTGAGAGCGCATGCGTCGACCTTCGCCCCGGTGACAAGGGGCGCGCCATCGTCGGAGGCGGGCGTTGAGGTGGGGGAGAGCGTGTCCATACTGGCCCTGGTCCTGCAGGTCGAGATTGGGAGATTGGATCTTGGGTTTGAACTAGGCGCGCGCGGCCGATGCTGACCGTGCGACTGGCGGCTCAGATCGGCCCAGCAAGGTCTCCGGCCCTGCGGCCTCTAGGTCTAGGCGCGGGGCGACGGGAGCCCCTCGCTGCACCAGCGCAAAATTCTTCAGGATGAACATCGATCAGCTCCCCTAAGTCGCAATGGTTATTTCGCAAGATGCAGGAGCGGAACTTTGTGATCGGCATGGTTACCGATGCGTAAAACAGTCGATAGGTGGCTTCATAATTAATTTGATTGGGGCGGCATGGTGGAAGATATACTCAATTGAGACTGCCCAAAATCAGCATAGTTCGAAATGCGTAATCAATATGGATTACGTAAGGCTGATTCCGTGGCGAATTTTTACTGGTCTCCAGTTGCGTGAGGCGCCTGACGCCGCTTACGCCTCAGCGTACTGTTGAGCCTAGCTTCCTCAATGACGGCAGCGAGGGTCTCGGGGCGTATGGGTTTGCCAAGCGCGCCATCAAAGTCGTCCATCAGCGCCTTGCCCGCCCCATCGCCGACCAGGTCGGCCGACAGAGCGTAGATCCATAGGTCTTGCCCCCCAGGGAGGCTGCGGATCCTCTTCAAGCACTCGTGGCCGTCACACTTCGGCATTCTGAGGTCCATCAGGCACAGATCGAAAAAGTCCGGCGTGTGCTTTCGCGCGAGTTCGTAAGCTTCCTCGCCATTAGCCGCGAAGAAGGGAGTGCAGTTCTCGGCGGACAATAGATGGGAAAGTACGAGCCTGATCGCAGGATTGTCCTCTGCCGAAAGGACATTCAACGACACGGCCGAGGTGGGCTGGTCGGACGGCAGCGTGGGCGCAAGCGTCGGCGTTGAGAGAGGCGGCGTGGCAGCGGGGATTGTGACTGTGAAGCGGGCCCCGCGGCCCGGGGAACCCTCTGCGCTGATCGAGCCCCCCATGGCGCTGACCAATTGTTGGCAGATTGGAAGTCCGAGGCCAATTCCGCCCAGGCTGCGGCTCAGTAAGCTTTCCACCTGCTCGAAGGGCAAGAACAGGCGTGCGATGTCTTTCTCGTCAAAGCCCAGGCCGCTGTCCTCCACGCGGATTGTGAGCTGATCTTCCGCCCAGTTGGCGTAAACCTGCACGCCGCCGACTTGGGTGAATTTCACTGCGTTAGCGGCCAGATTGCTGAGAATCTGGCGCAAGCGCAGAGCATCCAGAACCAAACGATCAGGTAGTGCGACTATCGAGACCTGGAAGGTGAGGCCCTTCTCTGCGGCTCGGGCCACGAAGGGCTCAAGGCTGTTGGTGAGGATGTCGCGCGGCGAGCAGAGACTCGGTAGAATCCGGAACCGGCCGCTCTCCAACTGAGCGGCGTCCAGCAGATCATCGACGAGCGCGGTGAGCGTGGCTGTAGCTTCCCCGATGCTTGTGGCGAAGTCGTGCACCCTCTCGCTCGGCTGCTGCCGTAGGCGTCTGGCCAGACCGTCAATGGTGGTCAGAGGCGTCCTCAGTTCGTGGCTGACATTGGCGAGCAGTCGGTCTCTGGCTCGGGTCGCAGCTTCCGCCAACTTGCGTGCAGCAAGGGCGTCGTCCAGGGCGGTAGCGCGGGCGGACTCCATCTCCGTAATGTCGTGCGCAATCTTGAAGACGGTCTCCAACTCGCCATGGATGTTCAGGATCGGAGCATAGGCGCCATGCAGGATGATCAGGCGACCGTCTGACGCGCGCCTTCTGAAGGAGGAGGCGAACCGCTCCCCCCGCTCCAGCCGATTCCAAGTATCGACGAAGGCCAATAAGTCCACTTCTGTTTCAGGAACCAGGGCAGCGTGATTCAGGTGCTTCAGCGCCTCGGGGCCGTATCCAAATAGATCTAGGAACTTTGCGTTCGCAGAGAGAATGGAACCGTCTGGCCGGAGCTCAACGACGATATTTTCCTGGTCAAAAAGCTGAGCCAGTACTTCACGCATAACGATTCCGCCCCCATGTCAGGGGCCGGAAGGTCAGTTCGCCTTATTCGGCGCGCAACCCAGATATTTGGTACAGATTTTGGGTAGGTGGCCCGGCTTGCCGACGGGGTTGGTGTTTCATTGCCGTTATGGGCAGATGCGCCATGGCGTTATCGCTTAGAAAGCATCAGCTCATCCTCGAGGCGGCCGTCGCGGCCTTCCTGGACAATGGCTACAGCTCAACGAGCATGGACGAGGTGGCGCGTCGGGCGGGCGTGTCCAAGCGCACGGTCTATCGGCACTTCGCCAGCAAGGCGGACCTGTTCGAGGCCATCGCCCACCAGGCCTTCGCCCAGTTCAAGGCGGCCTATGAGACAGGCTTCGAGCCGGGACGCCCGATCCAAGAGCAACTCGGGGCCATCGCCAGGACTGAGGGCGCGCTGTTCACCTCTGAGCGGTTCATGCGCCTGGGGGCGGTGCTGTGGGCCGAGACCTATCGCGACCCGGACCTTGCCGCGCGCGTGCCGCGGTTCCAGGACGATTCCGACGCCCTGGCCGGCTTCATGGCCGACGCCATGGCCGCGGGGGTCCTGCGAAAGGCCGACCCGCGCCGGGCCTCAAGCCACTTCAAGGCGCTTCTGAAGGCTGAGGGCTTCTGGCCGCACCTGGTGCGCGGTGAGGTCGTGCCGACTGACAAGATGGCGGTGATCGAGGCCGAGGCGGTGGCCCTGTTCCTCTCCCACTATGGGCCTGAGGGGTAAACTCACCAGTTTACTTATGGCGGGCTCGCGGGCTTAATCCCCCACCAGACGGGAGGACGACGCATGGCGCAGACCATCAAGGCGAACTGGGGCGAGGCCGACATTCCGGACCAGACCGGCAAGGTGATCCTGATCACCGGCGCCAATAGCGGCCTGGGCTATGAGGCGACCCGGATGCTGGCGGGCAAGGGCGCGCATGTTATCATGGCCTGCCGCGACGCCGCCAAGGCCGACGCAGCTGTGGCCGAAATCCGCAAGGGCTGGCCGACCGGGCGGATGGATGTGATCGCCCTGGACCTGGCCGACCTCGACAGTGTCGCGGGCGCCGCCGAGCGGGTGAAGGCGCTGGGCGTCAGCCGTATCGACGTCCTGATCAACAACGCCGGGGTGATGATGCCGCCCAAGCGGCTGACCACCAAGCAGGGCTTCGAGCTGCAGTTCGGCTCCAACTTCCTGGGCCACTTCGCCCTGACCCGCACCCTGTTCCCGCTGATCGCGGCCAACGGGCGGATCGTGAACGTCGCCTCCATCGCCGACCGGCGGGGCGATATCCGCTGGGACGATCTGCAGTGGACGACGGCCTATAACCCCTCGGCCTCCTACGGCCAGTCGAAGACCGCCAACCTGTTGTTCAACCTGGGCCTGACCGAGCGCCTGGCCAAGGCCGGCAGCGGGATCACCGCGGTGGCCGCGCACCCCGGCGTGGCGGTCACCAACCTGGCTAACAACAGCATCCTGGGCCGCTGGCTGTGGCTGCTGAAGCCGATGGTCGCACTGGGCATCGGCCCCAAGTCGCACAGCGCCGCCAAGGGCGCTCTGCCGGAGGTCTACGCGGCCACGGCCGAGATCGAGCCCGGAGCCTATTACGGCCCGGCGGACCGGTTCACGGGCCCGCCCGCGCGGGCCGAGAAGGACCGCTCCGCCCACTCCGCCGACGCCCAGAGCGCCGAGCGCCTGTGGGCCATCGGCGAGCAGCTGACCGGCGCGCCGTTCAAGATCTGAGCGGCTACTGCAGCCAGCCCGTGATGCGGATCTTGCCGTCGGCGCTCGCGCCCTCGGCCCAGATCTGGCGGGTGTTGACCCAGGCGTAGTCCGGGCTGGCGGTGGTGAGCGTGACGTTCTCCACCAGATCCATGCCCGTGGCGGTGGGCGTCGCGACCCCCGTCGCCTCCATGGAGATGCGGGCGCCGTCGTCGGTCTCAATCACGCCGCGGATGTTCAGCTCGCCCCGGCCGTCGGGGCGCAGGCGGTAATAGTCCGTGCCCGTCAGTTTCCCGGAGAGGCGGCCCTCGGCGCGGCCGGCGAAGCCGAAGTCGAAGCGCGCGCCGGACGGCGGGATCGCCGCCTGGCCGGTCAGGATCGCCTCCAGGGTCACGCCGAAGTCGGTCGCTCCGGTGATCTCGACTTCGTACTCATAGATCTTCTCGCCACGCATGGCCGTCCTCCCGTTTTGCGAAAGGCGTAGCCGCCGTTCCGTGGCGACAGGGAAGGGGTCAGGCGGCGGTGTAGCCGCCATCGATCACCAGTTCCGCCCCGGTCATGAAGCTTGACTCGTCCGAGGCCAGGAAGACGATCCCGTCGGCGATCTCGCGCGGCACGCCCAGCCGGCCCAGCGCATGGCGCGAAATGATCATGTCGCGCATCTCGTTGGCGTTCTCGACGTCGCGCAGGGCCCCGGCGACCATCGGGGTTTCGATGAAGCCGGGATGGACCGAGTTCACCCGAACGCCGAAGGGCGCGAGCTCCAGGGCCGTGGCCTTGCTCAACAGGGCGACGCCGCCCTTGGAGGCGCAATAGGCCGGCGCGCCGGGGGAGCCGACCTTCCCCAGGATCGAGGACAGGTTGATGATCGAGCCCCGGCCGGCCTCGACCATCACCGGGGCGGCGGCCTTCATGCCCAGGAAGACCCCGTCGAGATTGATGTCCATGAGTTGGCGCCAGGCCTCGAAGGTGGTCTCCAGCAGCGGGCCGCCGCCGGCGACGCCCGCATTGTTGACCAGCACGTCGAGCCGCCCGAAGGCCTTCAGGGTTTCGGCGACCACCTCGGCCCAGCGCGCCTGGTCGGCGACGTTCTGGGTCAGGAACAGGGCCTTGCCGCCCGCGTCGGCGATGCCGTCAGCGACCGCCTGGCCGGCGTCGGCGGAGATGTCGGTCAGCACCACGGCCGCGCCCTCGCGCGCCAGCCGCCGGGCGGTTTCCGCGCCCAGGCCGGACCCTGCCCCCGTCACCAGGGCCACCTTGCCCTCGACCCGTCCCGCCATGTCGCTCTCCCTGATGCGCCGCCGTCTGGAGCGGTCGTTGTCCGGACCCTAGCGGGGCGGCGCGCGCGCCGGAAGCATTGACGCAACGTGCAGCCCGTGGCCCCTGGCGATCAAAGAGATCGGGAGGATCGCATGGCCGCCGTCAATCGCTACTGGACCCTGTCGGGCAAGCCGATCGGCGGCTGGCCGGAGGCCGACACCTTTGAACTGCGCGAAGGCCCGATGCCAACGCCCGGGGAAGGCCAGGCCCTGACCCGGACGATCTACGTCTCCCTCGACCCCTATCAGTGGGCCTACAAGCGGCGCGGAACCGAGGCGCCGGGCGCGCCCTGCCATGCGCGGACGGTCTCGCAGGTCGTCGAGAGTCGCATTCCGGGGCTCAGCCCCGGCGACTTCGTGTTCAACACCAATGGCTGGTCGGAATACGCCCTCATGGGCGAGGGCGTGCCGCGCCCCGGCTACATGGTCCCGCGCAAGCTCGATCCGGCCAAGGGTAAGATCTCTCAAGCCGTGGGCGTGTTGGGGATGCTGGGCCTGACGGCCTATGCCGGCATGGTGGTCCAGTGCGGGGCCAAGGCCGGCGACACGGTGGTGGTGACGGCGGCCTCCGGCGGGGTGGGCCAGATCGCGGGCCAGCTGGCCAAGCTGCGCGGCGCTCGCGTGGTCGGCGTCGCCGGCAAGCCGGACAAGTGCCGGTTCGTCACCGAGACCCTGGGCTTCGACGCCTGTGTCTCGCACCTGTCGCCGACGCTGGCCCAGGACCTGGCGGCGGCCTGTCCCGACGGCGTCGACGTCTATTTCGAGAATGTCGGCGGCCCGTCCTTCGAGGCGGTGCTACCGCTGTTCAAGCCGGGTGCGCGGATGACCATCTGCGGCCTGATCAGCACCTATGGCGATGCGCCGGGCGAGGACCCGCGGGCCATGGAGGCGCGGCGGGCCGGCGAGCGCGGGGTCACGGTCACTGACCTATTTGTCGGCGACTATGTGGACAGCCACCACGCGGCCATGCTGGCCGAACTCGGCCCCGCCGTGGCGGACGGGCGGGTGAAGTACCTGGAGGATATCCGGGAAGGCCTGGAGACCATCCCCCAGGCCTTCGCCGAGATGCTGAAGGGCGGCAACTTCGGCAAGATGCTGGTCCGCATCGCCGAGGATCCGACCTAGAGCTTGGAGCGTGATGGCCGCCGAAACCGCCGTCCACTTTCGGCTATCACACTCCTGGATTAGTCGCCGAAGCCGACGAACACGGTAGCTTCTTCCACGGACTTGCGCTCGGAGACCACGGCGTTGGCCGGGAAGCTGTCGTCCGGCCAGCCCAGGGCGACGGCCTTCATGATCACCTGGTCCTCGGCGATGCCGGCGTGTTCGCGCACCACTGGGGACTGCATGATGCCCTGGCTGTTGATCACGCAGCCCAGGCCCCGCGACCAGGCCGCGTTGACCAGGGCGGTGGTGACCGCGCCGCAGTCGAAGGGCGTGTCGTCGGAGCCGTCCAGCACCCGGTCGTAGGTGATGATCACACAAACCGGCGCGTCGAACTGGCGGAAGCCCCGCAGCACCCAGTCCTGACGGCCGGCCTTGTCGTCGCGCTCGATGCCCATGGCGCCGAACAGCTGCTTGGCGACGCCCACCTGGCGGTCGCGGTGCTTGCCTTCGAAGGCGCCGCCGGTGCGGAACTCGCGGGAGTGGGGGATGCCGGCCAGGTTGCGCTCGGTGTTGCCGGCCCGGATGCGGTCCAGCGGCTCGCCGGTGACCACATAGAAGTTCCAGGGTTGGGTGTTCATCGAGGAGGGGGCGCGCATGGCGAGCTCGATGATTTCCTCGATCAGCTTGCGCGGCACGGGATCGGGCTTGTAGCCGCGAATGCTGCGCCGGCCCTTGATCACCTCGTCGTACTTCATGCCGTCCTCCCCTCTCATGTTGTCGTCAGGCCTGGCGTTGCGCCACGGCGGCCACATTGATTGTTCCCACCGGCCCCATCTCGTCATGCAGCCAGCACTCGCCCACGGCGACACCGGCCAGGGCGTGGTGGCGAACCATGTCGAAGCCCAGCCACTCGGTGGCCGGCAGACGGTGCATGTAGACCGTGAAGTCGGTGTTCACATAGTCGATGCTGCCCAGGCTGGAATGGGCCATGGGGCTGGCGAAATCGGCGGCGAGCGCCACGCGGGTGAAGGGCGTGTGCGCCTGGCCCTCGACCAGCGGCCGGGTCTCGCGCACCCAGGCCTGGCGGGCCTCGAAGGGCGACAGCGGCCCCAGCACTGGCGGGTTGGCGGCGGAGGAGGGCGCGTCGCCCTCGCCGGCCAGGCGCCGACGCGGCGTGTCGTGAGCTTCGCGGCGGTCGGCGGGGATCGGGCGGATCTCCCAGTGGCCGCGGTCCGGTTGCGGCAGGAGGTCGTGGGGCGAGGGGACCCGCCAGCTCGGCGACTGTGGGGTGGGGCTGTCCGGGTTCTCGGTCTCGCGCAGGTACAGGCAGTTGGCGCGGGCCACCACGTCGCCGTCGGCGATCAGCTGGGCCTCGGCCAGCAGCAGGCGGCGGCCCTGGCGGATGATCTGGGTGGCGACCTGCAACGGCGCCTTGGGAGCCATCTTGATCAGGTCGACGCAGAGCCGGGCGGGCACGAGATCAGAGGCGCCATAGGCCCGCTCCAGGCCAAGGCCCAGGAGACCGCCCACGAAGCGGCCGCCCAGGGTGTTCGGCCGCCAGTAGCCGCCCGCCGCCTCGGTCGGCACGAAGCGGTCGCCGTCCTCAATGAAGAAGGCGGTCGTTGAGACCGTCCCGAACCCGTCGCCCAAAATTCCAACCCCGACCCAGGTCGCCGTCGCGGCGACGCAACGGCTCCTAGAGGTCCGTCCCCACGTCACGCAAGTCCGGCGTGGGGCGCCGTGGCGTCACGATTGATCTCGCGCCCCCAATTGGCCGAAGTGGCGAAAAGCTTCGAGGAGACGCCCCATGACCTTCCCCCTGCCCAATGTTTCCACCGACCTGACGGGCCAGGTGGCCCTGGTCACCGGCGCCTCGTCAGGCCTGGGCCTGCGCTTCGCCAAGGTGCTGGCCAAGTGCGGCGCCAAGGTCGCCATCGCCGCCCGCCGGGTGGAGCGCCTGGAGGCCCTGGCCGCCGAGATCCGCGCCGAGGGCGGCGTCGCCTTCCCCGTGGCCCTGGACGTCACCAACACCGAGCAGCTGAAGACGGTGGTGCCCAAGGTCGAGGCCGAGCTGGGCCTCGTCACCATCCTGGTCAACAACGCCGGCATTCCCGACGCCCAGCGGGCGGTGAAGATGTCGGTCGAGCTGATCGACCAGGTGCTCGATATCAATGTCCGCGCGCCCTTCATCCTGTCCTGCGAGGTGGCCCGCCGGCTGATCGAGGAGAAGTCCCCGGGCCGGATCGTCAACATCGCCTCGGTGGCGGCCTATGACTATGCCGGCGGCGGGGCTGCGCTCTACTCGGTGACCAAGGCCGCGGTGGTCCGCGCCACGGAGGCGCTAGCGGTGGAATGGGCTCGGAACAACATCAACGTCACCGGCATCGCGCCCGGCGCTTTCCAGTCCGAGATGATGGACGGGATGCTGGAGCGGGTGGGCGACATCTCCAAGGGCATGCCGCGCCAGCGGATCTGCGATCCGGCCATGCTGGACTCGACCCTTCTGTTCCTGGTCTCGCCCGCCTCGGTGGCGGTGACCGGCACGGTCATCAAGGTCGACGACGGCCAGGGCCGTCGCTGAGCCCTACTTCACCACCAGATCGGTGTCGGCGACCCCGGCGTTCGGGGTCGTCGCGTCCGTCGCGATGATCCGCAGCCTGTAGGCGCCCGGCGCGAGCGGTGTGGGCGTCGGGGCCGCGAACTCGCTCTTGGTCCCGGCATAGGCCAGGGGGAAGCGCACCGGCTCGGCGCCCTTGCGGGTCAGTTCGGCGCTGACCGTGTAATTGGCGGCGTCCCACAGGCCCTTGGGCTCGATGGGGCAGCCGCACATCAGGGCCACCTTGGCGTGGACCATCGCCTTGCGGTCCGCGCCGACGACCGCTGACGGCTCGACGATCAGGCCGGGGAAGCTCAGCACCCAGCCGTCGCCCTCGATGTTGCGGCCGGGCAGGACCCAGAGGGTCGAGCTCGCCTCCATGCCCGCCGGGGCGCGGACGACTGCACGCACCAGGGTGGGCTCGGTGATGTCGAGCTGGGCGGTGAACCTGGCGGTGTCGGCGTCCGCCAGGGGCGCGTTGCGCGCCGCGGGCTGGACCATCAGCTTGGGCGTGTCGCCGGTGGCGCCTTCGATCTTGCCGCTCGCCAGGGTCTTGCCGGTGCGGGCGTCGGTCAGGGTCACCTGGGCGCCGCCCACGTGGGTTCCGATGAACTTGGCGTCAAGGGCGCGCGCTCGGACGACGACGGTCGTCGGCTGGGCCTGGGCGGCGCCGGCGGCGAGGGCCGCAGCGAGGCTGAGAGCGAACAGGTAAGGGCGCATGGGCGTTCCGATCCGGCAAGAAGGTGTGGCTCGATCCTAGCTGACCTGGCGCGCCGGACCACTGTGGCGCGGTTGCAGCGGGATCAGGGCGCAGCCTCGGCGGCGATCCTCACCGCATCGGCGGCCGGCACGCCCAGCATCGCCAGCTGCAGTTCCGCGAAGCGGGCCGAAATCGAGGCCGGCGCTCCGTTCAGGCGCTGCGCCAGGGCCGCCAGGGTCAAGGCGCCCAGGGCGTCCAGCAGGGGCTGGTCCACGGTGGCCTGGAACCAGCCCTGGGCGACGCCCAGATCGACGTCGGCGCGGATGAACTGGGTGATACGGCCCCGCAGCTCGCCATTGGCCGCCACCGCCTGGGCGAGCAGGCGACCCCACTCGCGGTGGGCGGCGGCCTCTTCCACGAAGCGGCGGGTGGCGTAGGCAACCCGAGTCCGGGCGTCGGCGCCGCCGGGCAGGGTCTGGGCCATGCGCTCGGCGGTGATCTCGGCCATGCCCAGGGCGACGCCGTGGGCGATGTCCTCCCGGTCGCGGAAGTAGCTGTAGAATGTGCCGTTGGCGACCCCCGCCGCCTTGGCGATGTCGAAGGCGGTGGCGACGCCGAATCCGTCGCGGGCGAATAGGGTGACGGCGGCGTCCAGCAGGCGGGCGCGGGTGCGCTCGGCCTTGCCTGCCGCAGCCGCGCGCGCGGCGAACACCCCCTCGATCGACAAGGCTCCATCCATGGCCCGACTGTGCCTTGCGATGGCTGAATTGACAATAATCTCAAAAATGAGAATTATCTCAATTCTGAGCCCCAAGGAGGACGCCATGGCGCAACCTGCTCCTGATCTCCAGCCCTCCGCCGCCCACCGGCCGGGCGGCTGGCTGGCCGCCTATTGGCGCCCGGAGGTCGCGCCCCTGTCGCCGCGGGTGCAGGCCGCCCTGGCGGCGGGCCCGCGTCCCGCCGAGCTGTTCCTGAGCTCGGCCCAGGCGCCGGCCCTGATGGAGGATGGCTATGGCCCCGTCGAGACCGGCTGGACCTGGACGCGGGGCCAGGGCGTCCGGGTCAATTGCCTGACCCCGATGCCAGGGGTGACGCCGGCCATGTGGGACTGGTGGTTCGCCTGGCACGGCGCAGATTCCGACCGCTACAAGCTGTGGCATCCCCGCGCCCACCTGGCGGTCGGCTGGGCCGATGGCGGTGACGCGCGCGGCGGCTATGTGGGCCGCACCTCGCGGGTGGTGGAGTATCTGGGCGCGAGCCGGATGCGGTTCGCCATCAGCTTTGAGCCGCCTGCGGCCTTTGGCCTGGATCCGGCGCTGCTGGCGCGCAAGGGCCAGGTGGCGGTCTGCGCGCGCGCCGGGCTGGACGGTTCGGGCTTCACCTCGGGCGCGATGATCCACCAGCTTCGTCCCACCGCGGACGGCTGCGAGATGCGCTCCCGGTTCTGGATGCTGGGCGACGACCTGAGGCTGGGCGGCCTGCGACGGCCCCTGACACGGCTGATCCCGCCGCGGCCGCAGGAGGCCGAGGCCCTGCTGGTCCATTGCGCTGAGGAGATGGGGCATCTGGCGGGCATCCTGCCGGCGCTCTACGCCGAATTCGGAGCCGACCAATGATCCGCGACGGCAAGCCGGGCCGCAGCTTCGCCCGAGGCGAGGCGGGCTATGAACGGGCGCTGTTCGGAACCAGCTTCAACGGCCGTGATCCCGGACGGCGGCCCGAACGCATTGTCCAGGCCAACACCGCCGCCGACGTCATCGCGGCGGTCAAGGCGGCGCAGGCGCAGGGCCTGAAGATCACGGTCTGCTCCGGCGGCCACAACTGGGCCCAGAACCACATCCGCGACGGCGTCCTGATGCTGGACCTGTCGCGGCTGAACACGATCCAGATCGACCGCGCCGCCATGACCGCGCGCATAGGGCCGGGCTGCGAAGGCGCGGAGCTGAACCGCAGGCTCGCCCGCAGGGGCCTGTTCTTCCCGACGCCGCACGCGCCGGATGTCGGCATGGGCGGCTTCCTCCTGCAGGGCGGGTTCGGCTGGGGAAGCCGCGCCTTCGGCATGGCCTGTGAGAATGTGCTGGGCGTGGACGTGGTGCTGGCCGACGGCTCCCTGGTGCAGGCTGATGCGCAGACCCATCCAGACCTCTACTGGGCCGCGCGAGGCTCGGGCCTGGGGTTTTTCGGCGTGGTGGTCGCCTTCCACCTGAAGCTCCACAAGCGGCCGAGGGCCATCGGCATCGCCAGCCAGGTGTTCGGCCTGGAGCACCTGGACGAGGTCTATCGCTGGCTGGACGCGATCGGTCCGTCGGTCTCGCGCCAGGTCGAGCTGCAGATGCTGATGACGCCCAGGCCGATGTTTCTCAACCGGCCGGGCCTGGAAGTGATCGCGCCGGTGCTGGCGGACAGCTGGCGCGCGGCGCGGGAGGCGGTCGCCTTCCTCAAGACAAGCCCGCTGCGGTCAAAGGCCGTGGTGACGACGCCGCTGCTGCCCCTGTCGCTGGACGTGATGCAGAAGGGCGCCGCGCGGACGCATTTTCCGGACGGCATGCGCTGGTGCGTCGACAACATGTGGACCGACGCGCCCATCGATGACCTGCTGCCGGGCCTGCGCGCCATCGCCGCCGACATGCCGCCGGAACCGAGCCACGTGCTGTGGCTGGACTGGCGGGCGGCGGGCGAGCGGCCGGACATGGCGTTCTCGATGGAGGCCCAGCGCTATCTCGCCCTCTATGGCGAATGGCGGAACCCGGCGGACGATGGCCGTTATCTGGACTGGGCCACCCGGCACATGCGGGCCATGGCGCCCCTGGGCGTTGGCTCCCAACTGGCGGACGAGAACCTGGCGAGGCGTCCGGCCAAGGTGCTGGCGGACGCCAACCTGAAGCGCCTAGAGGCCCTGCGGGAGCGCTACGATCCGCAGGGCCTCATCGGCGGCTGGCCTGGAGGCGAGGCCTAGGCGCCGGCCGCTAGAAGCGGTCGGCGTTCATCACCTTCGTCCAGGCGGCCACGAAGTCTCGGACGAAGCGTTCGGCGGCGTCGTCCTGGGCGTAGACCTCGGCATAGGCCCGCAGGATCGAGTTGGAGCCGAACACCAGGTCGACCCGCGTGGCCGTCCACCGCACCGCGCCGGTCTTGCGATCGACGATGTCGTAGAGGTTCCGGCCCTTCGGGACCCAGCGATAGGCCATGTCCGTCAGGCCGACGAAGAAGTCGGGGCTGAGCGCGCCGACCCTGTCGGTAAAGACGCCGTGGGCCGCGCCGCCGTGATTGGCGCCGATCACCCGCAGCCCGCCGACCAGGGCGGTCATCTGCGGCGCGGTCAGGCCCATCAGCTGGGCCCGGTCGAGCAGCAGCTCCTCCGGCTGGACGGCGTAAGACTCCTTCAGCCAGTTGCGGAACCCGTCAGCGAGCGGCTCCAGCACCGAGAAGCTCTCGGCGTCGGTCTGCTCCGCCGTCGCGTCGCCGCGGCCGGGCAGGAACGGAACCTCGACCTCGACCCCGGCGGCGCGGGCCGCCTGTTCGACGCCCAGATTGCCGGCCAGCACGATCAGGTCGGCGACGCTGGCGCCAGTCTCAGCCGCGATAGGCTCCAGCACTGACAGCACGCGGGCCAGGCGCTCGGGCTCGTTACCGGCCCAGGCGTTCTGCGGGGCCAGCCGGATGCGGGCGCCGTTCGCCCCGCCCCGGTGGTCGGACTGGCGATAGGTGCGCGCGCTGTCCCAGGCCGTGGCGACCATGTCGGCGACCGAGAGGCCGGAGGCCGCGATCTTCGCCTTGGCGGCGGCGACGTCGTAGTCGCTGCGCCCCGCCGGGATCGGGTCTTGCCAGATCAGGTCTTCCGCCGGCACGTCCGGGCCGAAGTAGCGGGCCTTGGGGCCCATGTCGCGGTGGGTCAGCTTGAACCAGGCCCGGGCGAAGGTCTCCGAGAAGTAGGCCTGGTCCTGGGCGAACCGCTCCGAGATGGCGCGGTAGGCCGGATCGACCTTCAGGGCCATGTCCGCGTCGGTCATCACCGGCATGCAGCGGATGGAGGGGTCCTCCACGTCCACCGGCATGTCCTCCGGCTTGATGCCGATGGGGCGGTACTGGTGGGCGCCGGCCGGCGAGGTGGTCAGCTCCCAGTCGTAGCCGAACAGCAGCTGGAAGTAGCCGCTGTCCCAGCGGGTGGGATGGGTGGTCCAGGCGCCCTCGACGCCGGAGGTGACGGCGTCGCGGCCGATCCCGCGGCTGGTGTTGTTGATCCAGCCCAGGCCCTGTTCCTCGATCCCGGCGCCTTCCGGGGCGGGGCCCAGGCGTGAGGCGTCGCCGGCCCCGTGCGCCTTGCCGACCGTGTGGCCGCCGGCGGTGAGGGCGACGGTCTCCTCGTCGTTCATGGCCATCCGCGCAAAGGTCTCGCGCATCTGGGCGGCGGTCTTCAGCGGGTCGGGCCGGCCGTTCACCCCTTCGGGGTTCACATAGATCAGGCCCATCTGCACCGCGGCCAGAGGGTTCTCCAGGGTCTGCGGCTTGGCGACGTCCTCATAGCGGCTGTCGGAGGGGCCGACCCATTCCTGCTCGGCGCCCCAGTAGACGTCCTTCTCCGGATGCCAGATGTCCTCGCGGCCGAAAGAGAAGCCGAAGGTCTTCAGGCCCATGGTCTCATAGGCGATCGTGCCGGCCAGGATCATCAGGTCGGCCCAGCTGATCTTGTTTCCGTACTTCTTCTTGATCGGCCACAGCAGGCGCCGCGCCTTGTCGAGGTTGCCGTTGTCCGGCCAGGAGTTCAGAGGCGCGAAGCGGATATTGCCCGTGCCTGCGCCGCCGCGGCCGTCCGCCGTGCGGTAGGAGCCGGCCGAGTGCCAGGCCATGCGGATCATCAGGCCGCCATAGTGACCCCAGTCCGCCGGCCACCAGTCCTGGCTGTCGGTCATCAGGGCGCGGACGTCGGCCTTCAGGGCCTCGACGTCCAGGGTCTTGAGCGCTTCGCGATAGCTGACGCCGGGCAGGGGATTGGTCTTGGTGTCGTGCTGGCTGAGAATGTCGAGGTTCAGCGTCTTGGGCCACCAGGCCGTGACGCTGGCGCCGGCGGTGGTGTTTCCGCCGTGCATCACCGGACATTTGCCGGTCGGGGTTCCGTTGTTTCCGTCCATCTCATCCTCCAGGGACCGCTTCGGGTCGGGCGGGAGGGCCACCGCGAAGCTCCGAAGCTTCGCGATGGTTATCCGTGGAGATGGCTGAGATAAAATCGATAGTTTTATCGATTTGGATCGTAAAAACCTATGGGCCTCAGCCCATGGGGTAGAGGATCTCCTTGGAGACCTTATTGATGGCGTCCAGCACGTCCTGGCCGAGCGTCAGGTCCGTGGCGGCCAGGATGTCGTCCATCTGGTCCTCGCGGGTGGCGCCGACGATGGTGGAGGCCACGAAGTCGTGCTGCTTGGACCAGGCGGTGGCCAGGGTCACCGGCGCCATGCCGGCCTCGGCGGCGATGGCCATGTAGCGCTCAGTGGCCGCCAGGGACTTCTCGTTGACGAACCGACGGGCCATGACGGTGTGGCGGCCGCCCAGGTTGATGTAGCTGGAGAATCGCGCGCCCTCAGGCGTCGCGCCGCCCTGGTACTTGCCCGACAGCACGCCGCCGCCCAGGGGCGAATAGGGGATCAGGCTCACGCCTTCCTGGCGGCAGGCCTGGGCCAGCTCGTCCTCGAAGCGGCGGTTGTTGAGGCTGAAATTGTTCTGGATGGTCTGGTAGCGGGCGGTGCCCAGCCGCTCGGCCACGGCCACCGACTTGGTCAAGCCCCAGGTGGTTTCGTTGGAGCAGCCGATGATCCGCACCTTGCCGGCCTGGATCAACTCGTCGAGGGCCAGCATGGTCTCGTCATAGGCGACCCCATGGTCCGGCCAGTGGGTCTGGTAGAGGTCGATATAGTCGGTGCCCAGGCGCTTCAGGCTGGCTTCCACGGCGTTGACGATGTTGTGGCGGTCGAGGGCGGTCATGGCCGAGCGCTGGGCCGACTTGATCCAGCCGTGGCTGGGGCCCGAGACCTTGGTGGCGATGATAAGGGCGTCACGGCTCTTGGTCTTCATCCAACGCCCAAGGATCTCCTCGGTGCGGCCGGCCCACTTCGGATCCGGCGGGACGGGATAGTTCTCGGCCGTGTCGTAGAAATTGATGCCGGCGTCGAACGCGCGGTCGAGGATGCGGAACGAGGTCGCCTCGTCGGCGGAGGACCCGAAGGTCATCGTGCCCATGCAGATGTCGGAGACGACGATGGCGCTCTTGCCCAGACGCTTGTGGCCCATGGAATGCTCTTCTTCGCTTCAAATGGCGCGACGCCATCGGGGGCGCCGCCGGATCAAAATGGTGCGGCGAAGGTATCGGCTGGAATCCGCTGGATAGGCAATCGCTGACAGGCCCTGATCGGCATGACGTTCCGGCGCCTAGGGACTCTACTTAGTTGTTGGCTGTATAGTATGTGTCCTAGAAGTTGGGCGAGGACGCGCCACGAAACCATAAACGGGAGGACCGGGCATGACCCTGGCCACTGAACTCGCGCAAGCGATCGTCGACCCCAGGAGCTATTCGCAGCGCGAAATCGTCGATGCGGCCTTCAAGAAGATCCGGGCCGAGGCGCCCCTGGATGTGGCCGAGCTTGAGGGGATGGATCCCTTCTGGGTGGTCAGCCGCGCCGCCGACATCAAGGAGGTCGAGCGCCAGGCCGACATCTTCCACAACGGCGACAAGTCCACCTTCCTGTCGAACCGGGAGGGCGAGGCCAAGATCAAGCTGTTGACCGGCGGCGACCCCAACATGATCCGCAGCCTGGTGTCCGTGGACGGCCAGGAGCACCGCGACCTGCGCGGCATCGTCTTCCCGCACGTCCTGCCGCGCGCCCTGCGCCCGCTGGAAGAAGACATCCGCGACATCGCCCGCGAGTTCGTCGACCTGATGCTGAGCCATGACGGCAAGTGCGACTTCGCCACCGACGTCGCCTTCCTCTACCCCTTGCGCGTGATCATGACCGTGCTGGGCGTGCCGAAGGAGGACGAGGCCTTCATGCTCAAGCTGACCCAGGAGCTGTTCAACAACGCCGACCCCGAACTGAACCGGGCCGGCGCCGAGCAGACCCCGGAGGAGGCGCTGAAGTCGCTGTGGGAAACCGCGATGGAGCTGGAGAACTACTTCCAGGCGGTGACCGAGAAGTTCCGGGCCAATCCCACGACCCACATCAACAGCCTGATCGCCAACGCCAAGATCAATGGCGAATACCTGAACCACCGCCAGATGATGGGCTACTACATCATCGCCGCCACCGCCGGCCACGACACCACCAGCAACACCACGGCCGGCGCCATGTGGGCCCTGGCCGAGCGGCCTCACCTGCTCAAGCAGATGCAGGACAAGCCTGAGCTGTTGAACGGCTTCGTCGAGGAGAGCATCCGCTGGGAGACGCCGGTGAAGCACTTCATGCGCTCAGCGGTGAGCGACACCGAGATTGGCGGCAAGGCGATCAAGGCCGGCGACTGGCTGATGCTGGCCTATCAATCGGGCAACCGCGACGAGAGCGTCTGGAGCGACCCCTTCGAGTTCCGCATCGACCGTGACCCGAACCCGCACGTGGCCTTCGGCTATGGCGTCCACGTCTGCCTGGGCCAGCACCTGGCACGGCTGGAGATGAAGATCCTCTGGGAAGAGCTGTTCAAGCGGATCAAGGCCGTCGAGATGGACGGCAAGGGCGAGCGGACGATCTCCAACTTCGTCTGCGGTCCCAAGCACGTCCCCATCCGCTTCACCGCGCAATAGGAGGCGGCCATGGCGGACGGCACACGCAAGTGGCGCTGCAAGAACTGCGGCTGGATCTATGACGAGGCCAAGGGGATTCCCGACCAGGGCGTCCCGCCTGGCACCCGCCTCGAGGACCTGCCGGAGGAATGGTACTGCCCCGACTGCGGCAGCGAGAAGGACGACTTCGAACTGCTTGGGTGAAGATCAAGGGCCCGCCGGAGACGCTCCGGCGGGCCTCTTGCTTCAGGACTCCGCCAGGGTCGGGAAGTCGATGTAGCCCTTGGCGCCGCCGCCGTAATAGGTCTTGCGATCCGCATCGACGATGGGGGCGTCGAGCTTCAGGCGCTCCACGAGGTCCGGATTGCCGATGAAGGCGCGGCCGAAGGCGACCATGTCGGCGGTGTTGTCGGCGCGGGCCTGCAGGGCCATGTCGCGGTCGTACATGTTGTTGGCGACGGTGACGCCCTTGAAGAGCTTGCGCAGCTTGCTGAGGTCGAAGCTCGGCTCGGCCTCGCGGGAGATGCCGGTGTCGCCCTCCACGAGGTCCAGCCAGCCCACGCCCAGGGCGTTCAGCTGCTCGACGATGTAGGTGAACAGCGGCTCGGGGTTCGAATCCCAGGCGTTGTAGGCGTGGCCGATGGGCGCCAGGCGCACCATCACCCGCTCGCCGCCCCAGACCTCGACCAGGGCGGTCAGGATTTCCACCATCAGCCGGGCGCGGTTCTCGATGGAGCCGCCATAGCGGTCGGTCCGCTTGTTGGTCATGTCGCGGACGAAGGCGTCGATCAGGTAGGAGTGGGCGCCGTGTAGTTCGACCCCGTCGAAGCCGGCCGCCTTGGCGCGCTCGGCCGCCGAGCGGAAGTTGGCGATCACGCCGGCGATCTCGTCCAACTCCAGGGCGCGGGCCATGTCGTAGGGCTTGAAGCCGCCGTCGGCGAAGACCAGGCCCTCCTGCTGCATGGCGCTGGGGGCGACGGGGGCGGCGCGCTCCGGGTGAAGGCTGGAGTGGCTGAGCCGGCCGGCGTGCCACAGCTGACAGAAGATCAGGCCGCCTTTGGCGTGCACCGCGTCGGTGACCTCTTTCCAGGGGGCGACATGGCTGTCGTCCCAAAGGCCGGGGGTGAAGGCGCCGCCGCGGCCTTCGGGGACCACCGCGGTGGCCTCGGTGATCAGGAGGCCCGCCGAGGCGCGCTGGGCGTAGTAGATGGCCTGGAGTTCGCCGACCCGGCCCTCCATGTCCGCCCGCGTCCGGGTGACCGGCGACAGGGCGATGCGGTTCTGCAGCTTGAGCCCGTTGAGCTCACAAGGGTCAAACAGGTCCGTCATGGTGCGCCTCCCGCAGCGTTGTTTGGAACAGCTTGCCGGATTGCCCTTGGGGAGGCGCAAGACCTCTCAGGTCAGATGCCCGCGTACCACTGATAGCCGCGGTCTTCCCAATAGCCGCCCTTGCCCAGGCCCAGGTGATCGAAGCTCTCGATCAGCTCGATGCGCATGACGTACTTGGCCATCTTGTAGCCGAGCTGGCGCTCCAGCCGCAGGCGGATGGGCGCACCGTGCGCCACCGGCAGGGGCTGGTCGTTCATCTCATAGGCCAGGAGGGTCTGGGCGTGGCGGGCGTCGGCCAGGTCGATGGTCTCGTAGTAGTCGCCGGTCCCGTCGAGGGTCAGTTCCAGGGTGTCGGCGCAGAAGAAGGCGACATAGCGGGCCGTGGGCTTGATCCCGGCCTGCTGCAGCAGGGGCCAAAGGCGCGCGCCCTTCCACTTGGCGATAGCGCTCCAGCCCTCGACGCAGTCGTGGCGGGTGATCTGGCTGCGGGACGGCGCGGCCTTCAGGTCGGCCAGGGACAGGCTGAGCGGCCGCTCGACCAGGCCGCCGATCTCAAGCCGCCAGTTGGCGAAGCCGTCGGCGACGTGCTGCTGGTAGTCCTCATTGTCCGGATTGGTCGAGCCGTTGGCGCGGAAGTCCGGGGAGATGGCCGAGGCCGGGTATTCCCGGGCCAGGGCGTCGCGGCCCAGCAGCAGGCGCTGGAGGTGGAAGTTCACGCCCTCGGCGACGTCCAGGCTCTGGTTCGCCTTGGGCGAGGTCGCGACCTTGTCGCAGGCCGCGAGCCCGGCGGCGGGCGCGGCCAGGGCGGCGCAGAGGAGACCGCGTCGGGAGGGGCGGGTCATGGGGCGTCCCCCGTTTCGGGCGTTGGTGTCTTGGCGTCAGGCCTGTGGCCCAGGGCGTACCAGCCGGTCAGCATGGAACGCAGCTCTCGCCAGGGCCCGGCGGCGATCACCATGGCCAGGTGGACGGCGACGAAGGTGACGAGGCCGCTGGCGGCCAGGAAGTGGAAGGTCCGCGCCGATTGGCGTCCGCCGAACAGGTCGCCCAGCAGGGGCAGGCGCGCGTGCATGGCCGGCGACATGGCCAGGCCCGTCAGCAGCATGGTCGGGACCAACACCCACAGCACGGCCAGATAGGCTAGCTTCTGCAGCACGTTGTAGCCGGGCCGCCCGTGGTCGAAGCGCAGGCGCAGGTGGTCGAGGAGGCTCTGGCCAAGGCCCCTCAGCTCGTGGCGGGTCGGTAGGAGCAGGACCTTGAACCGCCGGGTGGCGATGGCGTGGACCGCATAGACCGCGCCGCTGATCACCAGCACCCAGGCGAAGGCGAAGTGCCAGCGGCGGCCGGCGCCCAGGTCCAGATAGCCCGGCAGGGTCAGCCAGGACGGCGCCGCGCGCGCCGCAAGCTGGCCGTCTGCGGTGGGCGAGGCGCCGAACACGCCGGTGGTGTCGAAGGCGAGCTTGCCGATGCGAACCTCGCCGCGCAGCTCGCCTTCCGGCGTCGTGACCGAGGCGATCTCCATGACCGGGGAGGCGAAGCGCGAGACCTCGCCCCAATAAAAGGCCGGGTGGGCGTTCAGGATCTGCAGGCCGCTGAACAGCAGGACAGCCATGGCCAGCACGCTCGCCCAGTGGGCGGCGCGGACGGCCACGGGGTGCCGATAGACCTCGCGGCCCCCCGCCTTGTCGCGTTGATCCAGGATCGCCATGACCGCTCCCCCTTACATCGGCGGGGCCGCGCCCTTCTCACCGACCGCCACCGCGCCGGTGATCTCACCACCGCCGCCCGGCTTCGGGAAGGCCACCAGGAAGACCTTGGCGCCCGTCTTGACCAGGCTGCGGTCACCGTTGGTGATCTGCACGACCGGCACCTTCGGCGGCACCACGATCTTGCGCTGGCCGGTGGAGTAGCTGACCTGCAGTTCACGGCCGCCCCTGGCGCCGGTGGTGACCTTGCCGACCGTGCCGTTGGTCATCATCGAACCCTTACGCAGGTTCCAGGCGTAGTGGCCTTCGCCGATCTTCACGCCAGGCGGGAAGACGTGAACTTCCAGCGACTTGCCGCTGCCGTCCTCCTGCGGGATCTCGGAGGTGCCGATGAAGCTGCCTTCCTTGATTTCCGAAATGGCGATGGGCTTGGTGACCTGGACGCTCCAGTCCGGCGTCAGGGTGATGGTGCGCGGCGCGCCGGACTTCGGCCGGACGGTGATCTGGCCGGCGTCGATCTTGGTGACCACGCCGCGGATCGGCTCGGGACCGGCGGCGGGCGCCGGGGCGGCGAGGACGAGGGCGGCGCCGGCCAGGGCGGCGATCGGAGGCAGCAGGCGCTTCATGGGGGTCCTCCTGGGCGCTTTCAGGCTGAAATAAATTGCGCAGAATAAAATTGTACGCAAGTGATTCCTGCGGCCGTTGCGCACCGCCGTGATTTCCCCCGCGACAAGCTGACTTGGCGTGAACTTGCGGGGGGCGTTTTCATGCGCCAACTGTGCCCATACCGAAGGTTGGAAGGCCGCCCCTGAAGCGGCCCGGACAAGGGAGCCGCCACATGAAAGTCGCCGCCGTCAAAGCCCCGGGCGGGCTGGACAAAATTGTCATCGAAGACCGCGCCCAGCCGACGGCTGGCCCCGGGCAACTGCTGGTCCGGGTGCGCGCCAGCTCCCTGAACTTCCACGACTTCGCGGTGGTCGCCGGCATGATCCAAACCGCCGACGGCCGCATCCCAATGTCGGATGGCGCCGGCGAGGTGGTGGCCGTGGGCGAGGGCGTCGTGGGCTGGAAGGTGGGCGATCATGCGCTCTCGACCTTCTTCCCGAACTGGCCGGCCGGCGGCCCGCAGCTGCAGCGCATCATCGGCGTGCCCGGCGACCATGTGGACGGTTTCGCCGCCGAGTTCGTGGCCATGCCGGCCAGCGCCTTCACCCGCCTGCCCAAGGGCTACAGCTTCGCCGAGGCCGCGACCCTGCCCTGCGCCGCGCTCACCGCCTGGCGCGCCCTGATGGTCGAAGCCCAGATCAAGCCGGGCGACATCGTGCTGACCCAAGGCACCGGCGGCGTCTCGATCTTCGCCCTGCAACTGGCCAAGGCGGCGGGCGCGACGGTGATTTCCACCTCGTCCTCCGACGCCAAGCTCGAGAAGCTGAAGACGCTCGGGGCCGATCACCTGATCAACTACAAGGACGAGCCGGAATGGGGCCGCAAGGCCGCTGACCTGACCGGCGGCCGCGGCGTCGACCTGGTGGTCGAGATCGGCGGGCCTGGCACCCTGACCCAGTCCGTCCACGCCTGCCGGATCGGCGGCCACGTCTCGCTGATCGGCGTGCTGACCGGCGTCTCGGGCGAGGTCCCGACCGCCCTGATCATGTCCAAGAACGTCGCCGTGAAGGGCGTCACCGTCGGCTCCATCCAGGACCAGGTGGAGATGGTCGCCGCCATCGAAGCCAATGGGATCAAGCCGGTGATCGATTCCAGCTTCCCGCTGGACGGCATCGCCGCCGCCTTCGCGCACCAGATCTCACAGAAGCACTTCGGCAAGATCGTCCTCGAGTTCTAAATCTGGAGCGTGATGGCCGCCGAAACCGGAATCCACCTTCGGCTATCACGCTCTAGGCATCCTAGAGGGGCGACCCCGCGTATGTGGTCCAGGCGCTGGTGAGGCGCCTGGACGACAGGGGCGCCGCCAATGGACTCATTTCCGAAGCCGCTGGAGTCCGTGGTGCTGGGCGCCGCGGGCGGGATCGGCGCAGCGATCGCTGACCGGCTGGAGGCGCTTGGGCCTGTTTGGCGGCTGAGCCGGGCAGACGGCTTGGACCTCACGAATGAGGCTTCGATCCAGGCGGCGGCCGAGACCGTGGGCGAGCCCCGCCTCGTGGTGATCGCCACCGGTCACCTGCATGGCCATGGGGTGGAGCCCGAGAAGCGGCTGGCCGACCTGTCGCCGGAGCGCCTGGCCTACAGCTTCGCGGTCAACACCATCGGCCCAGCCCTGGTCCTCAAGCATTTCGGCCCGCGTATGCCGCGCTCCGGTAAGAGTGTGATCGCCGTGCTCTCGGCCCGCGTGGGCTCCATTTCCGACAATCGCCTGGGCGGCTGGTACGGCTATCGCGCCGCCAAGGCCGCCCTGAACCAGGTGGTGCGCACGGCCTCCATCGAGCTGGCGGTTCGGCGCCCTGAGCTGGCCTGCGTGGCCTTGCATCCCGGCACGGTGGACACCGGCCTGTCTGCGCCGTTCCAGAAGGGTGTGGCGCCGGAGCGGCTGTTCACGCCAGCCGTCGCCGCCGAGCATCTGCTGCGGGTGATCGACGGCCTGACCGGCGCCGACACCGGCCGGTTCCTCGCCTGGGACGGCCAGGAGATCTCATTCTGAGCGACAGGGTCGGCGTCAGCCGCCCATCCTGTTGAGCCAGTCCTGGTTCATCTGCCAGATGGAGCGCTCCAGGGGCGACAGTCGTCCCTGCCGGGTCAGGGGCGCGGTCAGGCCGCCCCAGACCAGGTCGTTGGCCCTGATGTCCTCAGCGTGGACGAGGGCGGTCATGGCGGCGAGGCCTTCCACGATCTCTTCCGCGCCGGGGCTCGCGAGGGCGCCCTTCGGCACTAGGAGATGGATCTTCAACTTCACCCGGTCGTGCCCCAACGGGAACACCTGATACCAGGCGGCGCCGGAGGCAAAGGCCGCGATCATGAAGTGCGGGAACACCACCGCAGCCACAAGGGCCTGCTTCTGGGCGTCTGTCAGGCCCTCAATCAGCGCCGGGCCGCCGTCCTCGGCGCCTTCCACACCGGGCATGTGCAGGATCGACCAGGGGCCGTCATTGTCGGGAATCTCGGACCTGGCCGCCGGGTGGATGGGCTCGAAGGTCTGCGAATGGACGCCGATATGGTGATAGGCCTCCATGAAATTCTCTACGAGGACCTTCCAGTTCCAGCCGCTCTCGTATTCGAGCGTGCGCGCCACCACCATGTCGCCCAGGCGGTAGGGTTCGAGGTGTCGGGCGTAGGTTTCAATCTGGGGCGTCAGGGCCGCTGCCTCAGGATCCAGATTGGCCAGGACGAAACCCTCCCAGACTTCGCTGCGAAGGCGCGGCAGGGCGCAGTCCTGGGCCTCGAAGCCCGCCGCACCCTCCATCAGGGGCGCACGCACCAGCCGCCCCGCCGTGTCGTAAGCCCAGTTGTGGTAGGGGCAGGTGAAGAGCTTGCGTCGGCCGGATTCCGGGGCGAGGTCTGCGGCCCTGTGCAGGCAGATCCGCGACAGGACCCGCACCTCGCCGTCGGCTCCGCGCACCACCATCACCGGCTGGCCCATCAGATCGAGCGACAGGTAGTCCCCCGGCTCCGGAACCTGGTCGAGCCGCGCCAGCGGAATCCAAGCGCGGCGCAGGATTCGCTCGACCTCCAACTCATAGATGTCAGGCGACACATAGGCCGACGGCGGCAGGGTCCAGGCCTGTTCCAGGGGCAGGCGGGCGCGCGCGATTTCATCGGCGGTGAGGCCGGGCAGGGCGGATGTGGCTGGCGGCATGGTTCCGTCTCGCGCTCATTAATTACGAACGACTGATATAAAATAGACGGATCGCGGGTCAAGCGCTATGCGCTGGGGCATGACCATGCCCCCTGACCAGGAGAGGCCCCTGCGCCGTCCTGTGGGCCGGCCGCGCGGTGACGGCCGTCCGCACCTGACGCGGACGGTGGTGTTCCTGGCCGCGGCCCGACTGATCGCCGAGCACGGCTATGCGGGCACAAGCATCCGGATGATCGCCCGGGAGGCTGAGGCGTCGCCCGCCTCGCTGTTCAACCTGTTCGCCGGCAAGGACGAGCTCCTGAACGAGCTGATCCTCTACCTGGCTCAACCCTCCCTGGCCTTCTATGGCGACCTGGAGGCCGAAGTTGGCGCCGGCGCCGCGCCGTCGGCAGCCCTCTACCGGATGGTGTTCGAAGAGGCGCGCCTGGTGGCGTCCGTTGATCGCGCCTATGTCGCGGTCTTCCTGCTGCCGGAACTTCGACAGTCTCAGTTCGGTCCGGCGCGCGCCGCCCGGCGAGCGCTTGTCGCGCACTATCAGCGACTCATCCTCGGCGGCCTCGGTGACGGCACGCTGGTCTGCGATCAGCCGCACCTTGCCGCCGAGCAGCTGTTCCAGCTGACCGAAACGAGCCTGATCATGGATGAGACGCAGCCGCCGCTTTCGCCCGACGACCTCGCGCGGGCGACCGCGCGCTTCTGCCTCCGGGGACTGCTGGCCGACCCGGCGCGACTGGCCGATCTGGAGGCCGAAGCCGCCCAACTGAGGTCCAGCCTCATCCTTCCGCAGGTCTGATCCGTATCAGCGCCGACGCGCGACGCTGGCGCCGGGAGTTCTTCGTCACATGCCCACCCTTCGCCTGGTCCTGGGCGACCAGCTGTCCGACAACCTGTCCAGCCTGACGGACTGGGCGGCGGGTGACCTGGTGCTGATGGCCGAGGTCGCCGACGAGGCGGCCTATGTCCCGCACCACAAGCAGAAGCTGGCCATGGTGTTCGCCGCCATGCGCCGGTTCGCCGGGCGGCTGACCGCGCGGGGGATTGCGGTCCGCTATGTGCGACTGGACGACCCTGCCAATACCGGCGCCCTGACCAGTGAGGCCCTACGGGAGCTGGCCGGGGGCGGGTTCGAGCGGCTGGTGGTGACCGAGGCCGGCGAATGGCGGCTCGCTCAGGCGTTCGAGGACCTGAAGCTCACCTCGCCGGTCCCGGTGGAGGTGCGGCCCGACACCCGCTTCATCTGCAGCCGGCCGCAGTTCGAGGCCTGGGCGGAAGGGCGCTCAGAGCTTCGGATGGAGTTCTTCTATCGCGTGATGCGCAGGGCCACCGGCCTTCTGATGGACGGCGACAAGCCGGCCGGCGGCCAATGGAACTTCGACCACGAGAACCGAAAGCGCCTGCCCAAGGGCGTGCGGCCACCGGATCGGCTGGTCATTCCGCCGGCGGAGGATGTGCGCGAGGTCCTGGCGATGGTCACCGCGCGGTTCCCCGACAACTTCGGAAGCCTGGAGACCTTCGGCTGGGCGACCAGCCATGAGGAGGCCGAGCGGCTTCTCGATCACTTCATCGCCGACATCCTGCCCAGCTTCGGCGACTGGCAGGACGCCATGAAGGGCGGCGCGCCGTTCCTGTGGCACGCCCGGCTGTCAGCGGCGATCAATATCGGCCTGCTCGATGCGCTGGAGGTCTGCCGCCGGGCCGAAGCCGCCTATCGCGCAGGTCTGGTCCCCATCGCGTCGGCGGAAGGTTTCATCCGCCAGATCCTCGGCTGGCGCGAATATGTGCGCGGGGTCTACTGGCTGGCCGGGCCGGACTATCTGGCCCGCAACGCGCTCGCCGCCGACCGCCGCCTGCCGGAGTTCTACTGGAGCGCCGAGACCGAGATGGCCTGCGTCCGCGACGTGGTGACCATGACCGCGCGCCACGCCTATGCCCACCACATCCAGCGGCTGATGGTCACCGGCAACCTCGCCCTGCTGCTGGGCGTCCATCCTGACGAGGTGAACCTCTGGTACATGAGCGTCTATGTGGACGCCTTTGAATGGGTGGAGGCGCCCAACACCCACGGCATGGCCCTGTTCGCGGATGGCGGCCTGATGGCCTCCAAGCCCTATGCGGCCAGCGGCGCCTATATCAGCCGGATGAGCGACTACTGCGGGGGCTGCGCCTATGACGTGGCCCAGAAGCGCGGGGAGGGGGCCTGTCCGTTCAACCGGCTCTACTGGGCCTTCCTGATCCGCAACCGCGCGCGGCTGAAGGACAATCCGCGCCTGGCCATGCCCTATCGCACCCTGGCCAAGATGGGCGCCGACGAGGCCGAGATCCTCGCCGACGCCGAGGCGGCTCGCGTGATGCTGGGCGCGACGCTGCGGGAGGTGGACTAGGGGCCATCCTCAATGGGTCGCGCCGAGAGTGGCGTGACTTGTCCTTCTCCCCCTGCGGGAGAAGGTGGCCTGGCGGAGCCAGGTCGGATGAGGGGTCTCTCAAACCTCGCAAGATAGTGCTTAGGGAAACGGAGGATAGGGCGGTGCGACCCCTCATCCGTCAGCTTCGCTGACACCTTCTCCCGCAAGGGGAGAAGGAACCCTGCCTCGCCAATCCCGCTGGGGCCTTGGCCCTAGCCGTAGACCAGCTCCGGGGCGTCCAGGTCGATGGCCGGGAGGGTGTCCTTCTCGGCCCAGTAGTCCTGGGTGTGGCGCCATTCCGGCTTGGAGCCGGCCTTGGGCATCAGGTGCATGCTGCGCATCAGGTAGCCGGGATTGAAGTCCTCCGGATCGGTCCAGGGGCCGAGGGTCATGTCGGCGTCCTCGGGCCGCAGCGCCGGCTCGACCCGCTTCACGCCTCTCTCGTCCATGTGCCTAAGCAGGCGCGGGGCAAGTTCGCCGATCAGGTCGGCCCGCAGGGTCCAGCTGGAGCGGAAATAGCCGAACACCCACAAGAGGTTGGGCACGCCGGTGAACATCATGCCGCGATAGGTGACGGTCTGGGCGAAGTCGATGGGCGCGCCGTCCTTGCTGAACGGGATGTCGCCCAGGACGCTGAGATCAAAGCCGGTGGCGGAGACGACAATGTCGGCCTCCAGGATCTCGCCAGACTTCAGCGCGATCCCGCCCTCGGTGAAGCGCTCGATCTCGTCGGTGACCACGGAGGCCTTGCCGGCCTTGATGGCGTCGAAGAAGTCGCCATTGGGCACGAAACAGATCCGCTGGCGCCAGGGCGCGTAGCTCGGCGTGAAGTGCTTGGCGACATAGTCCTCGCCGACCAGACCGCGCAGGGCGCCTAGCAGTTCCTCCCGCACCACCTCGGGGTTCGCCTTGCGGCGCTCAGCCATCTTGGCGCCCATGGACAGGATGCTGCGGCGGACGATCTCGTGGGTCCAGGCCGGGTCGATGTCGAGCTCGCGCAGGGTCTCGGCCAGCTCGTTCTTGTTGCGGCCGGGCGTGAAATAGGTGGGCGAGCGCTGCAGCATGGTGACGTGGGCCACCTTGTCGGCGATGGCCGGAACCAGGGTCGCCGCCGTGGCGCCGGACCCGACCACCACCACCCGCTTACCCGCATAGTCGAGGTCTTCCGGCCAGGCCTGCGGATGGATGATCTGGCCCTTGAAGCTGTCCATGCCGGGCCACTGGGGCATGTAGCCCTGGTCGTGGCGGTAGTAGCCCTGGCACATCCACAGGAAGCCGGCGGTGCAGACGGAGACCTCGCCGGACTGAACGTTCTGCGTGCGGATCACCCAGTGGTTCTCGGCGCTGGACCAGTCCGCGGAGACCACCTTGGTGTGGTAGCGGATGTGTCGATCCAGGTCGTTCTCGGCGATCACCTCGCCCATGTAGCTGAGGATCTCGCCCGCCGTGGCGATGGGCGCGCCGCGCCAGGGCTTGAAGCTGTAGCCGAAGGTGTGGAGGTCGCTGTCCGAGCGGACCCCCGGATACCGGTGGGTGTGCCAGGTGCCGCCGAAGCTGTCCTTGAGCTCCAGCACGGCGAAGGTCTTCTCCGGCGCGCCGGTCTGCAGATGATAGGCGAGGCCGATGCCGGAGATACCGGCGCCGACGATGATCACGTCGAAGTGGCCGGCGTTCGCCGGGGCCTTGGAAGGCTGGGGCATGAAAAATGGCGTCCTTGAAAATCAGCAGCAGCGTGGGGCCAGTGCGCCCCGCCGGTCAATGCCGGCGGGGGATCTCCACCTGCAGGGTCTCGTAGCCCTTCACGAAGGTGGAGAAGGTGCGCTTGGGCTCCTCCAGCACCACGATGTCGGGGAAGCGCTTCAGGATCTCCTCCCAGATCACCCGCAGCTGCAGCTCGGCCAGGCGGTTGCCCACGCAGCGGTGGATGCCGAAGCCGAAGGACATGTGCTGGCGGGGGCGCTCGCGGTCGATGATGTAGGCGTCCGGATCATGGATCACCTCGCCGTCGCGATTGCCCGAGACGTACCACATGACCACCTTGTCGCCCTTTCGGATGGTCTTGCCGCCGAATTCGATGTCCTCCAGCGCTGTGCGTCGCATATGGGCGAGCGGGGTCTGCCAGCGGATGGTTTCCGACACCATCGAGGGGATCAGGTCCGGAGTCGCGCGCAGCTTGGCGTACTGGTCCGGGTTCTTGTTCAGGGCGTAGACCGAGCCGGAGATAGTGTTGCGGGTGGTGTCGTTGCCGCCGACGGTCAGCAGGATGACATTGCCGTGCACCTCCAGGATGTCCATGTCGCGGGTCTCGGGCCCGTGGGCCAGCATGGACATCAGGTCGTCGGTGGGGGCTGAGGCCTTCCGGTCCTTCCAGACCTCGGTGAAGTAGGCGAAGTACTCCATCAGCAGCTGGCGCTTGTGCTCCATGCTGTCGACCAGGCCATGGCCAGGCGTCGCGGTGACCACGTCGGACCAGTAGGTCAGCCGCCGCCGGTCCGCCTGGGGGATCCCGAAAAGGGTCGCCAGGGTCATGGCGGTGAGTTCCTTGGACACCAGGTCGACCCAGTCGAAGGACTTGCCGATCGGCAGGCTGTCCAGGATCGCGCCGGCGCGCTCGCGGATCAGGGGCTCCATCTGGGCCAGGTTGTGGGGCGAAACCGCCGGGCTGACCGTCTTGCGCTGCACGTCATGGCGGGGCGGGTCCATGGCGATGAACATCGCCCGGCGCGGCTGGTCCGGCGGAGCCTCGGTGATGCCGATGCCGGAGGCGGACGAGAACACCTGGTGGTTCGTGTCCACCGCCATGATGTCGTTGTACTTGGTGATCGACCAATAGGGGCCGTACTCGCTCTGCGGCGTGAAGTGGACCGGGTCCTCGCGGCGGAGCCTTTCGAAGTATGGCCACATGGCGTCGGCCTCGAACAGGCCGGGCTGGGCGGGGTCCAGTGTCTCCAGGGGCGTGGCGTAGGCGGCCTCGCGCGCGGCGCTGCGGAGGTCGGTGGCGGCAGAGGTCATGGCTGTTTCCGTCCCGGATTGTTTTGCGGACAGCAGACGCGCCTGAACACTGTTCGGAAAGCCCCAGCTTGCGCGGGACATCAGCCTCGTCCCAAGCTAGGGCTAGTTGCGGGTTGGTCGCCGGTTCGGCGCCGAGGGTGCTGGAGCGAAGCGTTTAGGATGGCGCCTCCCAAGAAGGGGTCCCTCGGGGCGGACCCGGCGACGATGAAGGACGTGGCCGAGGCGGCCGGCGTCTCCATGAAGACCGTCTCGCGGGTGCTGAACCGGGAGCGCTATGTCTCGGACGAGACGCGCCAGCGGGTCGAAGCGGCCATCGCCGAGTTCAACTTCCACCCCAGCGCCGCGGCCCGCACCCTGGCCGGAAAGCGCAGCCACCAGATCGCGCTGATCTACGACAACCACAGCCCCCACTACATCTACCAGATCCAGACCGGCGTCTGGACGCGGTGTGTCGAGGAGCGGGTGCGTCTGCTGGCCCAACCCTGCGACGCCGCCTCGCCTGACCTGGAGGCCGAGGTCCGAGCCCTGATCGACCAGACCCGGGTCGATGGCGTGGTCCTGTCCTCGCCGGTGACAGATGTCGCCGCGGTGCTCGAGGAGCTGGAGCTGCGCGGGGTGCCTTATGTCCGCATCTCTCCCGGCACGGAGCACGAGCGCAGCGCCTCGGTGTCCATGGACGACGCCCAGGCGGCGGACGAGATGACCATGCACCTGCTGTCTCTGGGCCACCGGCGGATCGGCTTCATCCTGGGGCACCCGAATCACGCCGCCAGCGACCTGCGGCTCTACGGCTATCGCCGGGCCCTGGACCGGGCGGGTCTGCCCTTTGAGCCGAAATATGTGCGGCCAGGCCTGTTCGACTTCGCCTCGGGCGAGGCGGCGGCCGACGCCCTGCTGGACCTGCCCAACCCGCCCACCGCCATCTTCGCCTCCAATGACGACATGGCGGCCGGCGTCATGACCGTGGCCCACCGGCGCGGCCTGTCCCTGCCCAGGGACCTGTCGATCACCGGGTTCGACGACACGCCATTGGCCAGCCAGCTTTGGCCGCCCCTGACCACGGTGCGCCAGCCCACCCGCGACCTCGCCTATGCGGCGGCGGGCCTGCTGTTCGACGCCGAGGGCGAGATCATCCACCGCCGGCTGCCGCATGAACTGGTGCTGCGCGGCTCCACCGCCCCGCCGCCCGGCTGATCCAGATCAACCCGGCCGCGCCTTGCCAAGCCGCGCGCGGCGAGCGTATGACAGCGCTGGACAGAGCCGAGCATCCGGCCCCGCCGAAGAACGGAACCCATGACCCATCTGCCTCCCGCCGCAGCCGTCCGTCCGCTCTATGAGGGGGGGCCGCAGGTCTCAGGGATCGGCTGGGGGATGTGGCGCTTCTCCGGCGACGACGTGGCCGCGGCCGAGGCCCGGGTGGTCGCCGCCCTGGACGCGGGCGTGACCCTGTTCGACACCGCCGACATTTACGGCCCCGACAACAACGAGCCCTTCGGCGCCGCTGAGGCCCTGCTGGGCCGGGTGTTCCAGCGCAATCGCGGCCTGGCCCAGCGCATGGTGATCGCCACCAAGGGCGGCATCGTCATCGGCACGCCCTATGACTCCAGCCGCGCCTACCTGAACTCGGCCATCGACGCGTCTCTGGCTCGCATGGGCGTCGAGCATGTGGCCCTGTGGCAGATCCACCGACCCGACATCCTGACCCATCCGTCGGAGATCGCCGAAGCCCTGACCGCCGCCCACAAGGCCGGCAAGATCGGCGCGATCGGCGTTTCGAACTTCACCGCCTCCCAGGTCGAGGCTCTGGCCGCCTATCTCGACCTGCCGGTGGTCTCGAACCAGATCGAGCTGTCGCCGCTGGAGATCACGCCCTTCACGAACGGTCTCACGGACCAGGCGCTGGCCCGCCGCATGACCGTCATGGCCTGGTCGCCCCTGGGCGGCGGCCGGCTGGGCGACCCCAAGGACGAGCGCGGCCTAGCCGTCGCCAAGGCTCTGGACGCCAAGGCCGCCGAGGCCGGCGTCTCGCGCGCCGCCGCCGCCTACAGCTGGATCATGGCCCATCCGTCGCGGCCGATCCCGCTGGTCGGAACCCAATCCGTCGCCCGGATCGCCGAGATCCCCGACGCCTTCAAACCCAAGTGGACCCGCGCCGACTGGTACGCGGTCCTCGTCGCTGCGATGGGAGCCCCCCTGCCATGAGCCGTCCGCCTTGCGAAGTCAGCTGGTTCTCAGCCCTGTGTGATGACGACTATGAATTCCTCGGCGTCCCTGACGCCCGGCTGAAGTCGTCGTGGGAGCATTGCCGCGACATCGTCTTGCAGGCCGAGGCCGGCGGGTTCGACAACATCCTGCTGCCGTCGGGCTATGAGCTCGGCATCGACACCACGGCCTTCTGCGCCGGCATCGCCCCGATGCTGCGCCGGATGAAGCTGCTGATGGCCACGCGCATCGGCGAAGTCTGGCCGCCGCAGCTGGCCCGCCAGATCGCCACCATCGATCAGATGCTGGGCGGCCGGCTGGTGGTGAACATCATCTCCTCCGACATGCCGGGCGAGAAGCTGGCGTCCGCGCCGCGCTACGCCCGCACGGTCGAGGTCATGCATATCCTGAAGACCCTGCTGAACGGCGAGGCCCTGGACCACGACGGCGAGTTCTACAAGCTGCAGGTCGAGCCGCCGCGCATCCGCACCGTCTCCGGCAAGGCGCCGCTGCTCTATTTCGGCGGCCTGTCCGAGGACGCCCGCGAGGCGGCGGCCAAGGGCTGCGACGTCTTCCTCATGTGGCCGGACCGCAAGGAGACCATCGCCGAGATCATGGCCGACATGGACAAGCGCGCCGCCAAATATGGCCGCAAGCTGCGCTACGGCTATCGCGCCCACGTGGTGGTGCGCGAGACCGAGGCCGAGGCCCGCACGGCCGCTGATCGCCTGCTGTCCAAGCTGGACGCTGACACCGGCGCCGCCATCCGCGCCAAGTCGCTGGATAGCACCTCCGTGGGCGTCCAGGCCCAGGCCGCCCTGCGCGAGAGCGCCAAGGACGACGGCTATGCCGAGCCCTTCCTGTGGACCGGCGTCGGTCGGGCCCGCTCCGGCTGCGGCGCGGCCATCGTCGGCGATCCCGACCAGGTGCTGGGCAAGCTGAACGACTACCGCGACATGGGCATCGAGGCCTTCATCCTGTCGGGCTATCCGCACGCGGCCGAGGCGGACCTGTTCGCCCGCCATGTGCTGCCGAACCTGGAGCACGGCCCGCTCGTCTGAGCGGCCTGAGCCTTTAGAGAGCGCGCGACGCCCGCCCCGACCAGGGGCGGGCGTTCTGCTTTAGTGGCCTACCTGCACGGGGGCCTGGCCGCCCCGGCTTTCGATGCGCGGCAGCCACAGCTGGATCCAGCCCAACGCCAGCAGGTAGGAGGCGCCGGCGAACAGGAACAGCGGGCTGTAGCCCAGGCCGGCGGTCAGGATCATCCCCGCCGCCTTGACGATCAGCATGCCGCCGATGTTGCCGCAGAAGGCGCCGACGCTGGTGACGCGCCCGATCTTGGCCGGGTCCGTGACGTCGGCGATCAGGGCGAACAGGTTGGTGGAGAAGCCCTGGTGGGCGGCCAGGACGATGGCCAGGACGGCCGCGGCCTCCCACGGGGTCTTGGCGAACAGGGCCAGCGGCAGGACTAGCACCATCAGGCCGCTGACCAGCATGGCGCCCTTGCGCGCCCGGTCGACGGAGACCCCGCGGGCCAGGAGACGGGTGGCGACCGTGCCGCTGATCAGGGCGCCTGCCGCGGCGCCGGCATAGGCGAGCGCGATAGGCGGGCCGATGGAGACGCCTGACAGACCGAACTGCCGGTTCAGGAAATCCGGCATCCAGAACAGCATCAGCCACCAGGTGGCGTCGCTCAGCACCTTGGCGCCGGCGATGGCCCAGGTGGCGCGGTCCTTGAGGATCGAAGGGGCGGGGCCAGACGGCGCGGCCTCCACGGGCTCAGGCGCCTGTTCAGCCACAGGCAGGCCCTTGCGGGTGACCAGCAGCCAGAGCCCGGTCCAGACCACCCCGGCCAGGCCGGCGGCGACAAAGGTCCCGCGCCAGCCGAAGGGAATGGCGATCAGGGGGATCAAGATCGGCGCGGCGACCGCGCCCAGGCTGTTGACCGCATTGATGATCCCGAACCCGGCCGAGCGCAGGTTGGCCGGCAGGATGGTGGCCACCGTCTTGATCATGGTGGGCGTGCCCATGGATTCGGTGGCGCCCAGGGCGACGCGGCAGATCGTGAACTGGCCCAAGGTCCGGGCGAAGCCATGGAACACGGCGGACACACTCCAGGCGAAAACCCCAAGGGCGTTGGCCCAGCGCACGCCGATGCGATCCACCAGGGGACCGGAGATCAGCAGGCCCACGGCCATCGCCCCCTGGAACCAGGCGCCCAGGGTGCCATAGTCATCGGCGGTCCAGTTAAGCTCTTGGGAAATCTCGGGTTTCAGCACCGAAATGATCTGGCGATCCACCAGATTGAGGATCCCGGCCACGGTCAAGAGACCGAACAGGACCCAAGCCCCAAACCTGCTCTGCTTCATCCCTAGTGTTCCGATAGGTGTTTTATGATAGACGCAGCCAACCATAATTTCGGCTTGAAGTCGCGCCCGCGTCCTGAGAATGCTCACAATAAGTCAGCGCTGTCATATTAATTGCGGGGAGGGGTCATGAGCGACACGGTTCGCTACGGCCTGGTTGGGTCCGGGATGATGGGGGTGGAGCATATCCACAACCTCGCGGTCACGCCGGGCGCGGTCGTGACCGCCATCGCTGACCCCGTGGAGCGGTCGCGCGGCTGGGCCCGCAAGGCCCTGGGCGCCGACGCCAAGGTGGCCGAGTTCGAGGATGGCGCGGCCCTGGCCAAGAGCGGCCTGGTGGACGCGGTCATCGTCTCCAGCCCCAACTACACCCACCGCAAGGTGCTCGAGCCCCTGTTCGAGGCCGGCCTGCCGATCCTGTGCGAAAAGCCGCTGGCCACCACCATCGAGGACGCCAAGTGGGTGGTGGAGCAGGCCGAGAAGTCCAAGGCCCCGTTCTGGACGGCTATGGAATACCGCTACATGCCGCCGGCCGAGGCCTTCATCGCCGACCTCCGCGCCGGCAAGATCGGCAAGCTGCAGATGCTGTCGATCCGCGAGCACCGGTTCCCCTTCTTGGAAAAGGTCGGTGACTGGAACCGCTTCTCGCGCAACACCGGCGGCACCATGGTCGAAAAGTGCTGCCATTTCTTTGACTTGATGCGGCTGATCGTCGAGTCCGAGGCGGTGCGCGTCTACTGCTCCGGCGCGATGGACGTGAACCATCAGGACGAGCGCTATGACGGACAGAAGCCGGACATCATCGACAACAGCTACACGGTCGTGGACTTCGCCAACGGCGTCCGGGCCATGCTGGACCTGTGCATGTTCGCCGACGGGGCGGAGAACCAGGAAGAGATCACCGCCGTGGGCGACAAGGCCCGGCTGGACGTCCTGATCCCCACCGGCGACCTCGTGCTGTCGCCGCGGGTGGGGTTCATGAACCCCAAGCAGGTGAGCCGCCGCAATATCGCGGTGGACGAGACGGCGTTGAAGGCCGGCAGCCACCATGGCTCGACCTTCTACGAGCACCAGAAGTTCAACGCCGCGGTGCGTGGCGTGGGGCCGGTCGAGGTGACCGCGCGCGATGGCCTGATGGCCGTGGCGATCGGGACCGCGGCGGAGATCAGCGCGCGGGAGAGGCGCGTTGTGGAGTTGTCGGAACTTGGGTTGTGACCGGGGGGCTTTTCCAAGCCTGACCGCGTCACCATGTGACAGCGCTAGACATAAACATCCGCCAGGAGGCGGAGGGGGAAATACAATGATCAAGACTATTCTAGTCGCCAGTGCGAGCCTCGCCGCCCTGGCCTCCGCGCCCCAGGCCTGGGCCGCGGAAGCAGCCAATGAAATCAGTGAAGTCGTCGTCACCGCCCAGAAGCGGGAACAGAAGCTGCAGGACGTGCCGCTGGCTGTCTCCGTGGTCTCCGGCGACGCCGTGGCCGCCAAGGGTGCCGTGAACCTCGAGGGCGCTCAGTACCTCGTGCCGACCCTGAACTTCCGCAAGTCGGGCACCACCATCAACCAGTCCCTGTTCCTGCGGGGCGTGGGCACCTCGACCTTCTCCATCGCCGGCGAGCCCTCGATCTCCACCGTGGTGGACGGCGTGGTCTACAGCCGCGCGGGCGAAGCCTTCAGCGACCTGATCGACATCGATCGGCTCGAAGTGCTGCGGGGCCCGCAAGGCACCCTGTTCGGCAAGAACACCTCGGCTGGCGTGATCAACATCGTCACCAAGCGGCCGGGCGACGACTTCGGCGGCTATGTCGAAGGCAGCTACTTCTCGGGCGGCGACGAGTACCGGATCCGCGGCGCCGTGGACGTGCCGTTCTCGGACAAGGTCAAGGGCCGCTTCACGGCCTTCTATGGCAACTATGACGGCAACATTCACAACCGCGCCACCGGCGACCGGGTGAACGGCTACGAGCACTGGGGCGTTCGCGGCGTGATCGTCGCCGATCCCACCGATGACCTGTCGCTGACCTTCATCGCCGACTACCGCAAGAGCGATGACGACTGCTGCGCCGAAGTGATCGGCACCCTGCCGACCAACCTGGCCGCCGGCGCCCTGCCGACCCCGCGCGCCGACAAGTCGCGCGATATCCGCCAGGACCTGGTCACCGCCACCAAGGAAGAGAGCAAGGGGATCTCCCTGCAGGCCGACTGGTCGGTCGCGGGCCAGACCCTGACCTACATCGGGTCGTATCGCGAATACGACAACACCGAGATCCGTGACGGCGACTGGCTTGCCCAGGCCTATGTGGGCCTGAACCAACTGCACGACATCGGCCCGCAGACCGGTGAGACCCAGACCCACGAGCTGCGCCTGACCTCGCCGTCCGGCCAGTTCTTCACCTACGTGGCCGGCCTCTACTACTCCAAGGCCGACAGCGAGCGGATCTTCACCCGCAACGACCTGGTCTGCACCGTCACCCCGACGCCGACCGTGCTTACGCCCTGCACCACTGCGGGCGCGGTGATCACCCGGCCGACCGGCACCGCCGACTTCGGTTCGACCTTCAAGAACTTCGCGGCCTTCGGCCAGGGCGAACTGAACCTGTCTGACCGGCTCCGCGTGCTCGTGGGCCTGCGCTACACCAACGACGACCTGTCGGTGTTCCACCAGCGCGTGACCGCCCTGACCGGCCCGGGCATCCAGCCCAGCTTCGGTCCGTTCAACGCCAGCACCTCGAACGACAATGTCTCGGGTCGCCTCGGCGTGCAGTACGACGTGTCGTCGGACGTGAAGGCCTACGCCACCTACGCCCGCGGCTATAAGGGCCCGGCCTACAACATCTTCTACAACCTGACCGCCACCGGCACGAACGTCATCGAGGCCGAGACCGCGGACAGCTACGAGCTGGGCCTGAAGAACACCCTGCTCGACGGCCGGATGACCCTGAACCTGGCGGCCTACTACGCCAAGTACGAGAACTTCCAGGCCAACAACCCCGACATCGTGGCGGGCGTCCTGGTGACCCGCTTCACCAACGCCGGCACGGTTTCGACCCGTGGCGCCGAGCTGGACATGGCCTTCCGTCCGATGGCCGACCTGAACATCTCCGGCGGCCTGGCCTACACCGACGCCAAGATCGACCAGTTCAAGCTGCCGACCAACGGCGTGATCACCGGCGTGGTCCCCTCGGGCACCAGCCTGCCGTACGCGCCGAAGTGGAAGGGCTCGCTGGGCGCCGATTACCGTTGGCGGACCGGTGGCGCGTTTGACTGGACCCTGGGCGTCCAGGGCTCCTACCAGACCAAGCAGATCAGCCAGCTCGACGCCTCGGCGGCTATCCGTCAGGCCACCACCATCAAGGGCTACGGCATCGTCGATCTGACCTTCGGCATGATCGAGGCCAACGACAAGTACCGCGTCCTCGTGCAGGTGAAGAACCTGTTCGACGAAAGCTTCGCCTCCGCCATCACCAGCGGCGGCCCGGGCGGCAGCTACCGGTACATCATCCCGCGTGAAGCCGACCGCTACTACGGCGTCACCCTGCGGGCGAACTTCTAAGTCCGACCGCAAGGTCCAAGTCTAGAACGGGGCGCCGGTCCGAGCAGGGCCGGCGCCCTTTCTTTCGCGGGCCATCCGCTGGGCGGCGACAAGGTAAGGCGTCTGGACGTCCGGATAGATGGCGATCACCGCCTGCATGACCTGATTGATGTCTTCCCTGGTTCCGTAGTTGGCCATGGTCCAGTCGACCAGGGTCTGGGGCGTGTTGAACGACAGGTCCGAGGACTCCTTCAGGAACGCCTCGCCGCCGATGGCGCTCAGAGCCATCTGCCGGCCCATGGCCTCGCCGGCCTTCTTGCCCAGGAAGCCGCCGACGAGGGGGACATTCTCCATCGCCTTCTGGCCCAGATAGTTGCCGGCCATGGAGCCGATCTGGCCGGCGGCCTTCACCTGCAGCGACTTGGTGATCCAGCCGGCCGTGACCCCGTCCGAGGTGAAGGGCGACATGTAGAGGCCGGTCACGCCTTCGATGACGCCGGACGCGGTCGGCGCGGCCGCGGCCGGGCTCGCCGCCGGCGCTGCAGCTGAGGTCGAACGTTGGGCGGGCGCGGCCGCTGCGAACAGGGCCAGCCCCACAGGCGCGGCCGCTGGCGCGGGCTTGGCGGCCGGCGCGGACTTGCCCGACGCCATGAGCCCCGCGAGGCCAAGGCTCGCCATGCCGGCTGTGGACGAGGCCGCGGGCTTGGCGGCTTCGACCTTCGCAGGCGTTGGTGTGGGTGCAGCCACCGCGACCGCCTTTGGCGCGGGCGCGGGGGCCACCGCTACGGCCTTCGCCGGCGCCGGGGCCGAAGCCGAGGCAGGTGTGGGCGGCGCAGGGGCCGCAACCTTCGCGGTGGCGATGGGCGCTGGTGTGGGAGCCGCGCCACCCGGCGCCGCCGGCAGGGTTTCGATCAGGTCATAGCCCCAAAGGATATCGGCCCGCGCCACCACCTTGCGGGCTTCGCGAGCGCCATCGGCGGCGATCATCTCGCCCAGCCCATCCGGACGGGGGAGGAAGTTGCGGCCTGTCGGGCCCTCGCCCTGGGTCGAGACCTGGCCGAGCCAACGGGAGCCGTCGGCGAAGGTGATGATCCCGACGCCAGAGGCCATGCACCAGGGGCCGCTGTCGCCGCGATAGCCGATGATGCTGTGGTTCTCGCCCGGCCGGCCCTTGCCGCGCTTGGCCCGCACCTCCAGGGCGACGGTCCCTGCCGGGGTGTCCTTGTCGCAGCCCTTCTGAAGGGCGCCGGCGGAGGATCCGTCGGCCATGATCGCCAGGCTGCGGTCCGGCGTGAAGGATGAGCTCAGCAGCCGGGCCCGCCATTCGCTGATCTTGGCCCGGTCGGCCGCATAGGGGTCAACCGGCGGCGGAGGCGGGGCCACGACAACCGGCGCCTTCGGAGCCGCCTTCCGACGTTGGGCCGCATCCGCGTCGTGGGGGACAGCAACCACCGCCATCACCCCTAAAACAGCCAAGCTTACTTGCGCCGTGACCTTGGCGCTGCGCTTCGCAAATCTCGCCATGACCTTGTCCCCCTACGCGCCCGTACTTCAGGCATGTTGCACCGGCGCCGGTTTCGACGCTGAACTTGGGCCCGCGAAACGGGGGAGTTGGGGTCCAGGCCCCATGATTAATCGCCGTAGACGGCGGGGTCCAGTTGGAAGGCGAGCCCTTGCCAGTCCGTCTGTCCGGCGTCGCGGCGGGCGCGGTTCTCGGCGGCGATCCGGCGGTAGAGCGCCAGCGCCTCACGGTCGTCCATCTGGGCGGTGTCCAGGTCCAGATGCTCGGCCAGAAGCTCGCAGCGGGTTGCGCGGACAACCTGCGGATCCCAGACCGAGGCGTTCATTTCGATGTCGCCGAAGAACGACCGGCGGGCGATGTTGCATGAGCCGATGGTCATCCAGGCGTCGTCGACCAGCATCACCTTGGCGTGGACATAGACGTCGTGCCGCCGGCCTTCGGCGTCGGCTCCAGCGATCCCCACCAGGGCGAAGCGCTCATGCCGGCCGAGCGCGGCCAGCAGGTCGAACAAGGGCCGGCTCTCCGGTCGGCTCTTGGCGGCCTTCAACTCGCCATAGGCCTCGGCGGGTGTCAGGGCGACCACCTCAACCCCGCGAACCAGGGCCGCGTCCAGGGCCTGGATCACGTCCGGATCGAACACGGTCTGGTTCTCGATGTAGATCGTCCGCCGGGCGGCGGCGATGGCGCGCAGGTACTGTTCGGCGATGGACAGCTCACCTTCGGCGATCGTGTAGGGAACGTGGCCCGCGGCGGCCGCCGGGGTCGCATAGAGCCCGGCCTTGACCGTGCGCTGGATCTGCACCCGGCTGTCACCGGCCGGCGCGGAGACCATGATCGGGAAGGCCAGGTCGGCGACGTCGCCCCAGGCGCCATCCGGAGCCGCCCGCTCGCTGGCGTCGTTCCAGCGCTGGACGAAGTTGTGGTGCACGTCGCTGGCTGAGGGGCCGGCGACCTCGACATAGACGTCGTGGACATGGCGCTCGCCGCCCAGGATCCGGTGGCCAGGGGCGACCACATAGTCCGGACCAAGGTTGATACCGCCGACAAAGGCGACCTCGCCCGTCTCACCTGCGTCGATCATCCAGCTCTTCTGGTGCTGGCAGTATCCCTTCTGGGCCCGATCCCAGCGCATCTTCACCGGGGAGCCCCGCTCGGCCAGCATCCGCCGCTGGTCGCCAGAGCCGGAGAAGGTCGCCTGCTCCACCCGCTGGCTCTCAGGGTTCACGCGCCAGAACAGGGCCCGCACGTCCAGGCCCCGCGCCGCCGCCCGGTCCAGCACATCGAACAGTGATCCACGTCCGTCGGGCATCAGGAAGCCTGCGTCGAGGAAGGCCACGGTGACCCAGACGCTGCGCTGGGCGGCTTCGACCGCCTCGCAGATGCGCCGGAAGGCGGGCTCGCCGTCAATCAGCGGGCGCACGCGGTTGCCGTCCCGCACCGGATAGGCGGCGCGCTCGGCCGCCGGGATGTGAAGGGCGGCGTCCAGCCCGGTCTGGCTCATCTGTTCGCTCATGCGCGTCTCCCAGCGTCCCGCCGCGCCCAAGGCGACGACTCGGCTGGACGTTATAGGCGCGGCTTATGTCGGAACATCCGTCGCCGCCCGAAGCGGGTTCTCTGACGGTCTACGACCAGGCCGAGCCTCAGGCGGGTGATCCGGCCTGATAGGCGACGGCCTCGGCGACGACGACGTAGCGGACTTCAGGGCGGGCCGGGTCGGCCAGGTGTTCTGCGCAGGCGCGGGCCGCGGCGTGGTCGTCAAAGGGACCGAAGGCGCGGGGCCAGGGCAGGTGGCCGTCGGCGGCGAAGCGGCCGCCGACCACCCAATAGCCGCTCGCCGGCCGGGTTGCGGGCTTGGGGATCACGACAGGGCCTCCCAGGCGAGGTCGCCGGCGTAGCGGTGCGTCGTGCGGCCCGCATCGTCCAGGGCGAACAGGTGGATCCATTGGTTGTCGACCAGGGTCCGGGCGCCGGGCTGTCGGGCGATCACCTGGCTCATCGCCTGCGGCGTGGTTGCGACGAAGACATTCAGCCGGACCGGCTCGTGCACAAAGCGCGTCCCGTCATGGATGGACTGCATCGGCAGGCCGGTCCGCAGGTCTCCGGCGTTGCCCTCCAGCACGCCGATCCGTCCACAGACATTGTGCAGGGTCTTGTCCCCGGCGCCGAAGGCCCGGTTATCGACAGTGGAGCCGTAGTATTGCAGGCTGATCCAGCTGGCCACGACCATGGGCGCGGTCAGGATCAGCTCCAGCACCGACAGGTCGGCGTCGGCGTGGCGGTCATAGCTGTGCAGGAAGGCGCGGCCCTCCAGGTTGCGGCCAGCGGTCAGACGCCGGGGCGCAGCGATAAAGGCCCCGGCCCGGGCGAGGCCCCATTCCGGCCGCACCTGCGACCAGTCTCGGGACCGGGCGACCAAAGCCTCGGGGGCAGAGGGCGTCAGGCCCAGCAAGGGCGCGCGCTCGGCCCGCACCTGGGCCGAGGCCCGCGCCAGCCGCGCCTTGGCGACCACGATGTCCGCGGCGTGGCTGGCCGGAACCTTGGCCAGGTCCAGCAACCACAGGTCGTCGGTGGTGGTGTCGTGCAGCGCCGCCAGGAACCAGGTGTCGGCGGGGATCGCCACGCCGCGAACGGCGAGGCCCTCGCGAACCTGCGGATCGTTCAGCAGGGCGGCGGCGAACCGGGCGTTGGGCGCGCCGCTATGGCCGCCACAGGCCCCGCAATCCAGACCCGCCGCATGCGGATTGTTCACGGTGCTCGACCCGTGACCGACCAGCAGCACCAGCCGCGCGAAATCCCGCGTGAGGGACATGCCCTTGAGCGCGCCGTGCGCCATGTCGATGCGGCTGGCCAAGGGGACGTGGTCCAGGTGCAGGTGGGGCTCGGGCGGGGGGACGTCATGTCCGGCGGTGGGCCGGGCGGCCTTCAGCAGCTTGGCGCCATAGGCCAGGCCGAACGCCTCCACGAACCCGAAGCAGGCGACGGCGGAGTCCTTGAAGCGCGACCAGAAGGCCTGTCCGGCCCGCCGGGACGCGGCGCCGGCGGGAGCATGCGCTTCGACGCAGACCGAGGGCTGCAGCAGCACCGGGCACTGGGCGTGGACGTGACCCTCGGCGTCGCCATAGGCCAGGGGCATGCCGAAGAAGCCCGCGAAGCCCAGGGTCTCGGCCTGCGGCCAGGCCTCTTCCAGGGCGCGGCGATAGAGCTCGGAGCGGACGTCGATGCAGAACACCGCCTGGACCTGGGGCCTAAGCGGCCGCGTGGTCTGCGGGCCGGCGGCGAGGTCGCTGACCAGGCGGGCCTGATAGCCCCGCTCGTAGGCCGCATGCAGGATGAGGTCGATGGCCAGGTCATCCTCGCCCCGCGCAGGCGCCGCAGCGGTCGAAGCCGCGAGGGCCTGGCGCCAGGCGGTGCGGAAGGCCTCGTCATCCCGCTGCCGGAACAGGGCGTAGCCCCAGATCACCCGGATCGCCAGCAGGTCCGCCAGGGCGTGGCCGTCGGCGCCGGCTTGCTCAGCCTCCCAGTCCAGCCGCCGGACATAGGCGGCCCAGCCCCGGATATCGAAGAGCGCGCGATAGAGGTACTCGCCCCAGGCCGACGGCGGGATATGGAGCGCCTCTAGCACCTGCCGGATCGCCTCAAGCGGAGGCTCGGGGAGTTCGGCGACGATGCGGGAGAGGTTCCTGACCCCCATGGCCCGGGCGTTGGCGTCGTGGCGGACATAGATCCGCCAGGCGGCCAGAAGCGGCTTGCCCCGCCAGGGCGCGGACCAGACCGCCTGGCCCTCGTCGAAATAGGCGGCGCACCACTTGGAGATCTCATCGACCATGAAGGCGGTGCGCGAGACCTGCCGGTCGCCGGCGGACAAGGTGTCCAGCACCTCGGCCACGGTGGCGATCCGGGTGGGCGAGATGGGCGCGCGGGGCGGCTGATCCAGGGCCGCGAGGATGACGTCCGGCGTCAGGCCGCGGGCGGTGTGCGGCTGCGTCGCCACGGCCAGGTCCTGCAGGCTGATCCGCCCCGACTGCACGGCGTCGCGATAGAAGCTGCGCGGCATCAGCATCCGGGCGCCGGTCTGGCGGGCGAGGGTGCGGGCCGCCTCGTCGAAGGGCGTGTCGGCGAAGCCCAGGAAGGGATTGACCGCAACGAAGCTGGCGAGCGGCCAGACCGGTGCGATGCGCTGGCAGGCCTCGGCGATGGCGGCCGCCAGGGCGGCGTCGAGCGAACCCTGATCCGGCGCAGCGTCGAGGGGCTGGGCGGACTCCAGGGCGGACAGGTCGAGCGCGAGGGTCATTGGGCGGCTCCATCTTGGGCGGCGAACTTGGGCGGGGCCGGCCAGAACCGGAGCGCCCAGCGATTGGCGAGGGTGTTGAGGTAGAAGCCGTTGGCGACCACGGCGTAGGCGCGGGCCCAGCCGGTCGCGCCGTCAGCGCGGGGCAGCACCAGCTGCAGCCCGACAAGGCCGGCCATCAGGGTCAGGGCGGCGATGGAGACGCCGACCGCCAGGGTCGAGGGCGCGGGCGGCGGGGGCAGGACGCCTGCCACCAGCTGGGCGAACAGGGCCTGGGCCAGGCCGTAGCCGGCGACCGCCAGGGCGCTGGTGGCGAGGCCGGCCGCCATCATGGTGCGCGACCCGCACTCCCAGGCGTAGATCAGCACCCGCGCCAGGCCCAGGGCCAGCACCCCGGTCAGCACCAGCACGCCTGGATCCTTGGCCGGGCCAAGACCGATCCAGGCCGCCAGGCTGGCCGCTGCGCCCACGAGCAGGGGCAGGGCCAGGCCGGCGGCCAGGGGCGCGTGGCGCCGGGCGCGGGGCGTCGACCCATGAGCCGCGGCGCCCCCCGCCGACAGGAAGGCGTGGGCCTTGTAGAGCGAGTGGGCGACGATGTGCAGCAGGGCGGCGGAAAAGGCGCCCAGGCCGCATTCCAGCAGCATGAAGCCCATCTGGGCGATGGTGGAGTAGGCCAGGCCCACCTTGACCGAGGTCTGGGTGAGCAAGACCAGCGAGCCGAAGATGGCGGTGGCGGCGCCGACCACGATCAGCAGCAACAGGGCGCCCGGCTGGGCCGCCAGCACCTCGGCGAAGCGCAGCATCAGGAAGCCGCCGGCATTGACGACGCCGGCGTGCAGCAGGGCCGAGACCGGGGTCGGGGTCTCCATCACCTCCAGGATCCAGCCGTGGAACGGCAGCTGGGCCGAGGAGAAGACGGCGCTGAGCGCCAACAGCAGGGCCGCGAGGCTAAGGGTCGGGACGGGCAGGGCGCCGGCCCGCTCCAGGATCTGGGCGATGTCGGTCGTGCCGGTCGCCCGCCACATCATCACCGCGGCCAGGATCAGGCAGGCCTCGGCCAGCCGGCTCACAAGGAACCGTTTGCGGGCCGCCAGCACGGCGGCCTGGCGCTCGCCGCGGAACAGCAGCAGCCGGTTGACCGCCAGGCTCGCGCCGATCCAGCAGAGCACCAGTTGCAGGAGGTCGCCGGCCAGGACCAGGCCTTGGACCAGGCCCAGGGTCAGGCTGAGCGTGCGCAGGAACTGGGCCTGGCGAGGGTCACCGGCCAGGTAGTTGCGGCTGTAGCCCAGGACCACCCAGCCGATGAAGCCGATCAGGGCGCTCATCACCCCGCTGAGCGGATCAAGCCGGAGCGAAAGCCCGAGCGGATCCCCGCCGACCAGGGGCAGGGTGAGCGAGCCGAAGACCAGCGGATAGGCGAGGGCGAAGGCGCCGGCGCCCAGGCCGACCAGGGCCGTGATCCGTGAAGCGCGCAGCACGCCGGGCGCGCCGCCGGGCGTCAGCGCCAGGGTGAAGTGCGCCAAGGGCGCAAGCGCCGCGAACCAGACAAGCCAGGCCATGTGTCGTCTCCGGGTGGAAGGCGACCGTGCTTCTATGCACGAGATGTTGTTCGTGGAAATTCATTGTTTGAACGCGTCTGTTCGCTTTTATATAAAAGCGATATGTCCCAGCTGAACTACAACCACCTGCGGTACTTCTGGGTGATCGCCCATGAGGGCGGTCTGGCGCGGGCGGCCGAGCGGCTGAACGTCGCCCCCTCGGCCCTGTCGGTTCAGCTGCAGAAGCTCGAGGCCCAGATCGGCCACGCCCTGTTCGAGCGGGTGGGGAAGCGGCTCAAGCTGACCGAGGCGGGCCGGGTGGCGCTCGACTATGCCGATACCGTGTTCAAGACCGGCGAGGAGTTGCTGAACACCCTGCGCGGCCGGCCGGACCTGGACCGCAAGGCGGTGCGGATCGGCGCCCTGCCCACCATGTCGCGGAACTTCCAGCTGGAGTTCCTGCGCCCCCTGGTCGGCCGCAACGATGTGGAGCTGGTGGTCCGCTCGGGCTCCCTACGGGAACTGCTGCAGGAGCTGGAGGCCCAGGTGCTGGACATCGTCCTGGCCAACAGCCCGGCGCCCAGCGACGCCCGATCCTCCCTCCGCAGCCATCTGCTGGACCAGACGCCGGTCAGCATCGTTGGGCGGCCAGAGCTTGGCGGCTTCCGGTTTCCGCAGGATCTGGCGACCACGCCGATCCTGTTGCCCAGCCTCGGCAGCGAGATGCGCCAGGCCTTCGACCAGCTGGTCGACCTCGCCGGCGTGCGGCCGTTGATCATGGCGGAGGTGGACGACATGGCCATGCTGCGCCTGCTGGCGCGGGAGCGGCAGGCTGTCGCCCTGGCTCCGCCCATCGTCGTGCGCGACGAACTGAACGCCGGGGTGCTGGTCGAACTGCACCGCATCGAGCGGCTGGCCGAACGCTTCTACGCCATCGTCCAGAACCGGCGGTTCCCCAATCCTCTGTTGGGCGCGCTGCTGCCGGCTCGGTGACGGTCTAGGCCTGCTGAGCCCTGCGTCGCTCGGCGTATTCCTCGGCGCGGGACAGCAGGACCTCGAGGTCGGCCTCGGAGATGTCGAAGGTTTCGCCGGCGTCGGCCAGGGCCATGCGGATGTCGTCGTGGTGCAGGCGGCCCGCCGCGGCGGTGACGGCGACAGGCGCCGGCCGGTGCGGATAGGAGTGGCCCGACGCGCGGTGGAACAGCCAGCCTGTCGCCACCACCACCGCGGCGTTGAGGGCCACGAGGCCGAAGGGAAAGGCGAAGCCCGCCGCCCAGATCGCCGGGCCGCCGACCACAGCGGTCATGGCCACGGCGCCGCCCGGCGGGTGCAGGCACCGGAGCAGGGACATCACCAGGATCGCGCCGGCCACCGCAACGCCGATGGCTTCCGGGCCATGACCAAGCCAGCGACTGACCAGGATGCCGATAGTGGCGGAGGCGACACTGCCGCCGAAGATCGGCCAGGGCTGGGCCATCGGGCTGGCCGGCAGGGCGAACAGCAGCACCGCGGAGGCCCCGATGGGGGCGATCATGGCGGGCAGGTCGGGGCCGCCCAGGCGCGCCTGCGCGCAGATCATCGCGGTGAGGACCAACCCGACCAAGGCGCCGCCCGAGGCGACGATCCGGTCGTGCAAGGTGGCTCCAGCCAACAGGGGATGGAAGATGTGGAAGGCAGGCTTGGGGGGTGACAAGGCGGTGTCCGTGGCGGCTCTGGCCGCTTACTAGCCCGGCGCGCCCGCACTTGCCTTCCATCATTTCTCGCAGCGCCCGCAGCCTTGCCTTGACCAAACCGCGTCGGCGACCGAGAGGGGCGCTCTGAAGTTGGGGCGAGACGCGAGGGAAGATCATGGCCGGCGAGGGTGCGGGGCGCGACTGGCAGGACTGGGCCATTCGCCGGATCGAGGCCGACTACACCCGCTCGGCCGACACCCACCTGCGCCACCTGCCGGTTCCGGCCCTGCCGTCCATCGCCATCTACCTGAAGGACGAGTCCAGCCACCCGACCGGCAGCCTGAAGCACCGTCTGGCCCGGTCCCTGTTCCTCTACGCCCTGTGCAACGGTTGGCTGAAGCCGGAACGACCGGTGATCGAGGCCTCCAGCGGGTCCACCGCGGTGTCCGAGGCCTACTTCGCGCGGATGATCGGCGTGCCCTTCATCGCTGTCCTGCCGCGCAGCACCGCCGCCCCCAAGATCGCCGCCATCGAGGCCCAGGGCGGGACCTGCCGGTTCGTGGACAAGCCCGCTGAGGCCTATGGCGTGGCCAGCGCCCTGGCCGCGGAACTGGATGGCCACTACATGGACCAGTTCACCTATGCCGAGCGGGCCACGGACTGGCGCGGCAACAACAACATCGCCGAATCCATCTTCCTGCAGATGGCCCGCGAGCCCGATCCCGAGCCGGAGTGGGTGGTCTGCGGCGCCGGGACGGGCGGGACCTCAGCCACCATCGGCCGTTATGTGCGCTATCATCGGTTCCGCACCCGGGTCTGCGTCGCCGACCCCGAGGCCTCGGTGTTTCACCGGCATTGGGCGGACCGGACGGTGCAGGCCGTCGATGGGCCGGGCAGCCGGGTGGAGGGCATCGGCCGGCCCCAGGTGGAGCCCAGCTTCATCCCCCCGATCATCGACCGCATGGAGCCCGTGGCCGACGCGGCCTCCATCGCCGCGGCCCGGGTGGTCAGCCGCCGGCTCGGCAAGCTCTGCGGCGGCTCCACGGGCACCAATGTCTGGGTCTGCGCCACGATCGCCACCGAGATGGCCCAGGCGAAGCGGCCGGGCTCCATCGTCTCGATCCTTTGCGACGATGGCGAACGCTATCGCGACACCTATTTCTCTGACGCCTGGGTGGCCGCTGAAGGGTTGGACCTGGCGCCCTACACCGCAGCCCTGGAGGCGTTCTTCGAGACCGGCCGCCTGGTCACGCCAGACATCGCTGCAGGCGGGGCCTGACCTTCAGGAACCGCCCATAGGCCCAGTCCAACAGGCGCAGCACGACCGGGATCCGCGCCGCCTGGCCGAGGGGCCAAAGCAGGGGGATGGCGCGCCACATGGCGGCGAAGGCGGCCGCGCCGCTGCGGATCTGGCCGTCCTCCAGCGCATGGAAGCGGGCCAGCAGTTCGGCGCGGTCCAGGGGACAAGAGGTGTCCCCCTGGGCGACATCGACGAAGTCGATCCGCCCGGCGCGGTCCAGGCGTCGCATCAGGGCGATCTCCCGACGGCAGAGCGGACAGGCGCCGTCGTACCAGACGACAACGGAAGGGGTCGGCATGGGCTCGGGTTTCAGCAGGACAACATAAGAAACCGATGTGGCGTCGTCCCCGCGCGGGCGCCACCTGACCTAAAGCCCATGTTGACCGAACAAGGGCTGCTGAGGCGCGATGGTCCCATGTCGGGATCCGATCTTCCACGTCCGCTGGTTCTCTTGGGACTGTCCGGTATCGCGCCCCAGGCGCTTTGCCTGGTCCTTGCCGTGGCGCCGGGACCCTATCGCTGGGTGGCCCTTGCGGCCGGGTGCTTCTACGCGGCGATCATCCTGTCCTTCCTCGGTGGTCTTTGGTGGATGGCCGGTCTTCTGGGCGGGCTGAAGCGGACCTGGGTCTACGGCCTGGCCGTGGCGCCCAGCCTGATCGGTTGGGCTGCGCTGCTGCCGTGGAACCTCGGCTGGTCGTGGCCGGCGCCGTCCCTGCTGTTGCTGGGCGTCGTTCTGCTCACCAGTCCGGTGGTCGATCGGGTGCTGGCGCGCCAGATCACCCTGCCGTCCGGCTGGATCCGGCTGCGGATCATCATGGCCTCGGGCCTGGGCGGGCTGACCCTCGCCCTGGGCGTTGCAGGCCTTGCGTTGGGGTAGGGCCATGCCGGCGGTCCTGACCGACTTTCCCCCGACCCGGGCCGCCGCGCTTGAACGCCTGGAGGCCTTCGCGCCCCGCGCCGGACGGGCCTATGCCGAGGGGCGCAACACCGACCCTGGACCTGGCCGACCCACCGCCGTCTCACGGCTGTCGCCCTATCTCCGACGACGGATGATCACTGAGCGCGAGGTGGTCCAGGCTGTCCTGGCTCACCACGACGCCCGCGCCGCGGACAAGTACCTGCAGGAAGTCCTGTGGCGCACCTATTGGAAGGGCTGGCTGGAGCAGCGCCCCTGCGTCTGGACCCGCTTCCTCAGCGAACGACGGCGGCAGATGGAAGGCGTGGACACGCGCGCCCTGCGCCACGCCGAATGCGGTCTCACCGGGATCGAGGGCTTTGACGATTGGGCGCGAGAGCTGGTGGAGACCGGCTACCTGCACAATCACGCCCGGATGTGGTTCGCCTCGATCTGGATCTTCACCCTGCGCCTGCCCTGGGCCCTGGGCGCCGACTTCTTTCTGCGCCACCTGATCGACGCCGATCCGGCTAGCAACACCCTGTCCTGGCGCTGGGTGGCGGGCCTGCAGACCCCGGGCAAGACCTACCTGGCGACACGGGACAATATCGCGCGCCACACCGAGGGCCGCTTTGCGCCGCAAGGCCTGGCGCGCGAGGCCATCGCTCTGACCGAGCCGCCTCTTGCCGCGCCTCGCGCACTTGGGGAGCCGCCCTGTCCGCCGACAAACGACCCGAGCCTGTTGCTGGTCACCGAGGAAGACCTGCATCCGGACTCCCTGATGGTCGAGGCGCCGCCGATCTCCTCGCTCCTGGTGGTCGCCGATCCGGACCTGGCCTGGGGCGACAAGGCCCGCCGCTTCACCCGCGCCGCGGCCTCGGACGCCTGTGTCCGGATCGGCGCGCACTTCGGTCGGCCCGCCGCCATCGCCGACCGTCTGGATCGCGAGACCCTGGCCGCCGCCGCGCGATCCGCCGGGGTTCGCCGGATCGAGACGGCCTATGCGCCTATTGGCCCGGTCGCTGACCGCCTGGCCAGCCTGACCGCCGACCTGGCCGCCGAAGACATCGTCCTGGTCCAACGCCGCCGCGACTGGGACGGCCGCTTCTGGCCCCACGCCACCCGCGGCTTCTTTGGCTTCAAGGCGGAGATCCCGGCCGTGCTGGCCGCGAGCGGGCGGACCTGACAGGTCTCGGCGCCTTGCCGGATGATCGCCATGCGTTCAGATAGCGGCAGACCGTCTATTCAGGTTGATTTGTCCGGGCGCGCTCCGGGGCCGTGATCGCCCTTGGCCGCCCCTATTGGTTTTGTTGGTTTCGTCATTTCAGGCGGCGCCGTGGCGGGGCTTTCACCGCCTGTATCGTCGCCGATCATTGAATTCATGCATTTGGGAGGACGCGTCATGGGGCTGTATCAAGCCAATCCGGGGGCAGGGACCGAGGTCGCGGATCTGCGGACCTATCTCGAGGCCCACAACGGGATGAAGGGGTTGGAGATCCTGGAGCCTTCGGATGTCCAGCACGCCGCCCAGCTGTTCCGCCGTGACGGCTTCGTGGTCATCGCCAACGCCCTGACCTCCGAGCAGACGGACTTTCTGGCCAAGGGCTGCGCCGAGGTGATCGAGGGCATCCTGGCGCTCGACGAAGATCGCGCCGGCAACCGCGGCTCGCACCGTTATTCCTTCGGCGGCTCCAGCCTGACCCGCAGCCAGCTGCACCGCCCCGAATGGCAGATGCTGCTCGACGTGCCGGTGGTCGATCAGGTGGTCAGCGAGATCTTTGGCTCCCAGGACTACGTCCTGCGCGCGGCCAGCGGCGACTTCTGCCTGCCGGGCGCGGTCGAGTACCAGCCCCTGCATTCTGACATTCGCGACTGGCGCTCCAGCACCTCGACGCCCTTCAGCGCCTTCTTCGATCCCGAGGGTGAGCTGACCATCCGCGACCTGCCGTGCCCCTATGTGTGCGTGAACTTCCTGCCCCAGGACGTGACCCGCCTGAACGGGCCAACGCGGCAGATCCCGGGGACGCAGAAGTCCCGCGTCCGCATCCCGTCCCTGGCCGACGAGCCGGAGTGGATGCGGCTCAGCACCGTCTGTCCCGCGCCGGCCGGCGCCATCATGGTGCGCGACGTCCGCGCCTGGCACGGCGGGACGCCGAACGTCTCCGACGCTATCCGCTCGATCCCTAACCTGGAGTTCTACGCCCCCTGGTTCCGGGAGCCGATGGTTCCGGGCATCGACTATGCGGACTATCAAAAGCTCTCCGCGCGGGCCCAGCAGATGGCGCGCTTCTGCGTCGCCGATTCCGGCCAGAAGCTGGTGACCGGCCCCACCCTCCGGGCGCTTTGAGGCTCAGCTGATGCAGTATCGGACGCTTGGCCGGACGGCGCTGAAGGTCAGTCGCCTGGCCCTTGGCACCATGAACTTCGGCCCCCGCACGGGGAGCGCCGAGGCCTTCGCCATCATGGACCAGGCGGTGGACCAGGGGATCAACCTGTTTGACACCGCAAACCAGTATGGCGGCGCCCTGGGTGTCGGGACCACCGAGACGATCCTTGGGGACTGGCTGGCGAGCAATCGCGACAAGCGCGAGCGGTTGGTCTTGGCCACCAAGGTTCACGAGCCGATGTCCGACGACATCAACGATCGGGGGCTTTCCGCGCGGCATATCCAGATGGCCTGCGAGGCCAGCCTGCGCCGGCTGGGCGTCGACCACATCGACCTCTACCAGATGCACCACATCGACCGGTTGGCGCCGCCGGAAGAGATCTGGCAGGCGATGGACCGGCTCATCGCCCAGGGCAAGATCACCTATGTGGGGTCGAGCAACTTCCCAGGCTGGAAGATCGCCCAGCTGAACGAGCGCGCCCGCGCGCAGGGCCGGCTTGGGCTGGTCAGCGAGCAGAGCCTCTATAACCTCGTCGAACGTCGCGCGGAGATGGAGGTCATTCCGGCCTGCGAGGCCTATGGGCTGGGCCTGATCGTCTGGAGCCCCCTGGCCGGCGGTCTGTTGGCAGGGCCGCCAGCGGGCGGGGAGGGACGTCGCAGCGCCGCGGGCGTGCAGGCGGCGGCCCAGGCCCTAGGCGCAAAGCTCCAAGCTTATCACGACCTCTGCGCCGGGACCGGGCGCGACCCGGGCGAGGTGGCGCTGGCCTGGCTGCTGGCCCAGCCGGCGGTGACCTCGGCGATCATCGGCCCGCGCACCGGCGACCAGCTGACCAGCGCCATGCGCGCCGAGGCGACGCCGCTGTCGCCGGAGACCTTAGCGGCGCTGGACCAGATCTTCCCGCCCTGCGGACCGGCGCCCGAGGCCTATGCATGGTGAGCGACACGCCATGGCGTAAGGGCTGGGTCGAGGTCGCGGGCGGTCGCCTAGCCTATCACCGGACCGGCGGGTCGGGGCCGGTCATGGTTCTGGCCCACGGCCTGACCGACAACGGCCTGTGCTGGTCGCGGCTGGCGAACGCCTTGCAGGATCGCTTCGACATGATCCTGCTCGACGCGCGGGGGCATGGCGAAAGCGCCAGGATCAGCGACGGCCCGCCACACGACCCGGGCGTGGATCTGGCGGAGGCCTGCGAGGCCCTGGGCCTGGTCGCCCCCATCATGGTCGGACACTCGGTGGGCGCCCGCGCCGCCTTGGATTTCGCAGCGCTTCGGCCCGATGGCCTGGCGGCCCTGGTGCTTGAGGATCCGCCGTTGCTGCCCCTGCTCGACGCCGCCAAGACCGAGCGGCGGCGCCTGGGCTTCCAGCAGGATGTGGAGGCGATGCAGGCGCTGTCCGACGACGGGCTCGCCGAAAGGGGGCGCCAGTCTCATCCGACCTGGGATGAGGGGGATTCTCCGGCCTGGAGGAGCTCCAAGCGCCAGGTCGACCCGCGCGCCTATCCTGAGTTCCAACGCCCCTGGCAGGCCGCCCTCGCGGCCGTGACAGTCCCGACCCTCCTCGTCTGCGGGACGGTCGCTGATGGCTCTCTGGTCAAGGACGACATCGCCGCCGAGGCTTCGGCGCTCAACCCGCGGCTGGAGGTCGTGCGCATCGAAGGCGCTGGCCACAATACGCGGCGGGAGAACTTCCCGGCCTACCTGGACGCCGTCTCGAACTTCCTGAGCCGCGTCACGGGCTACTGACCGGATCAGGCTCTCGGCAGAAGCAAGCAGGCGCGCAGGCCCGACATCTGAGACGCTTCCAGCCAGACGCGGCCGCCATAGAGGGTGACCAGGTCGCGGACGATGGCGAGGCCCAGACCTGATCCGGGCGCCTGTTCGTCCAACCGCTCGCCGATGTCGAACACCAGCTCCCAGGCCTCTGGCGGCAGGCCCGCGCCGTCGTCGTCGATGCAGATCTTGATCCCGTCCCGCGCCGTGACGGCCGTGACCTTCACCTGGCCGGTCGCCCACTTGCCGGCGTTGTCCAGCAGGTTGGCGATCACCTCGCCGAGATCCAGCGGATCCATGGCGACCTGAAGCGTCTCGGCGATGTCAGCCTCGAAGCTGACGCCGCGCGGACCGTGGAGCCTGCGCATGGCGGACAGCACCGGCGTCACCACGGCCCCAACCTCGCAGGCGATCCCCGGCGTTCCATGGGAGGCCGCCGCCCGGGCTCGGGCCATCTGGAAGTCGATCTGGCGGCGCATGCGCTCGATCTGGGTCTGCAGAACGCCGGCGGCTTCGCCCTGACCGGCCGTGTTCAACCGCTCGGCTTCATCGGCGAGGATCGCCAGGGGCGTCTTGAGGGCGTGGCCCAGATTGCCCGCCTGGGTCCTGGCCCGACGCAGCATCTCGCTGTTCGCCTCCAGGAGGGCGTTCAGGTCGGCGGCCAGGGGGCGGACCTCGCTGGGCAGGTCCTCGGGCAGGCTGTGGGCCTGGCCGCTGCGCACCGCCGCCAGCGCCTCGCGAACCCGCGCCAAGGGGCGAAGGCCGAACCAGATCTGGGCGCCGGCGGCGAAGATCAGGCCCAGGGCGATGAAGCTCAGGGACAAGGCCAGGGTCCGATTGAAGCGCGCAAGCACCTCATTCAAAAGGCGTTCGTCCGAGCCGATGGCGATCCGCAATGGGGCCGCGGCGCCCGGCGGGGTGACGATCCGCTCAACCAGCCTCAGTTCCCCGGTCGGCCCTTGGATGAAGCTGTGCCGCTCGTGGCCGGGGGCCGGGGCCGGAACGCCAAGCACCAGCGCCGCGCCCTCCAGCGACGGGGAGACCAGCCGCTGTCCGTCGGCGGACGAAAGCTGCCAGTAGAATCCCGACCGGTGCGGCAGGAAGCGGGGGTCGCTCAGCCGGCGATGGATCTCCGGCGCGCCGTCCGGCCGAACGCCGGCCAGGGCCGCCAGCTCCGCGGCGTGGCCATGCAGCTCGTCATCAAACTGCTGGGTGACGTGGGCGCGGAACAGTTCCGACAGAACCACGCCGCTGACCGCCATCCCGGCGGTGATCCAGATGATCGCGCCGATGATCAGCCGGGTGCGGAAGCTGCTCCACAGGCCTGCGGACGCTCTCATCCCTCCATCCTGTAGCCGAGGCCGCGAATGGTGCGGATCACGTCCTTGCCCAGCTTCTTGCGCAGCCGGCCCACATAGACCTCGATCGTGTTGGACTCGCGCGTGTCGTCCAGGGCGTAGACATGGTCGGCCAGTTCGCCCTGGGAGACGATGCGCCCGGTGCGGTGCATGAGGTAGGTCAGGACCATCAGTTCACGGGCGGTCAGGTCCACCGCCTTGCCCTTCAACCGCACCTGGCCTGCTGACGGATCCAGGGTGATGTCGCCGCGGACCAGTTCCGGCTGCGCGCGGCCGGCGGCGCGGCGGGTCAGGGCGCGCAGGCGGGCGACCACTTCGGCGGACTGGAAGGGCTTGCCCAGATAGTCATCGGCGCCGGCGTTCAGGCCTTCGACCCGATCGGTCCAGGCGTCGCGGGCTGTGAGCACCAGGACGGGCGTGTCGACGCCGGCGCGGCGCCAGGCCTTCAGCACCTCGAGTCCCGACATGACCGGCAGGCCAAGGTCCAGGATCACGGCCTCGAAATCGTTGGTTTCGCCGAGGATCCGGCCGGTATCGCCGTCGGCGGCGTGATCCACGGCGAAGCCCGCCTCGGCCAGGGCCGCCATCAGGCGCCGGGCGAGGTCGAGATCGTCTTCGATGAGCAGAATGCGAATGCTGAGGCTCAAAGTTCAGGGCGCTTTTTAGCACCGGAGGCTGAAACGGGCCTGAACAGCGGAAGCGTCGGCGTTCAGTTTCGTTTCAGCTTGGCTTCAGGCGGGCTTCAGCCTGGCGGCGCAAGAGGGGCTTAACCTTCACGCGAGCCTCCCCATGCCTCTTTCTCGACGCGTCCGCCGCCTGGGCGCGCCCCTCGTCCTCGGTGTCCTCATCGCCCTGCCTTGCGCCGCCCAGTCTGCGCCCCTGAAACTGGCTCCAGCCCAGGAGCGGGCCATGGGCCTGGTCTTCGCCCAGGTGGCGCCGGCCAGCCAAGCGCCCCTGGCCAGCCTGGCCGCCAGCGTCACCCCGCCGATGAACGGCCGCAAGATCGTGGCCGCCCCCTTCGCCGGCATGGTGATGGAGGTGCATGTGCTGGAGGGACAGTCGGTGAAGGCCGGCTCGCCCCTGGCCACCTTGTTCAGCCGCGACGCCCTGTCGGTGTCCTCTGAGCTGGCCCAGGCGAGGGCGGAGCTGAACGCCGCCGCCGCCGCGGCTCGCCGCACGCGCACCCTGGCCCAGGAGGGCATCGTCGCTGGCGCCCGCCTGGTGGAGGCCGAGGCCCGCGCCGCCCAGGCCCGGGCCATGGTCAACGAGCGTCAACGGCTGATGTCGGTGGCCGGCGGCGCCGGCGCCCGACCAGGCGAGTATGTCCTGCGCGCGCCCATTGCCGGCAAGGTGGCTCAGCTCGACCTGCAGCCCGGCGGCGCCCTGGAGGCCATGGCGATGGCCGCGGTCATCGACCGCGAGGATCGCCTGTGGCTGGAGGCGCGGCTGCCGCCGGCCCTGATGGGCCAGGTGCTGGTCGGCGCGCCGGTCCGGGTTGGCCAGGCTGAGGGCAAGGTCATCGCGGTCGGCTCGTCCATCGATCCGCGAACCCGCTCTGTTGTCCTGCGCGCCGAGATCGGGACGGGCTCCGGCCTGGTCCCGGGCCGCACAACCAATATGACGGTGATGGGCAAGGCGCCTGCGGGCGCGGTGGGCGTGCCCAAGTCGGCCGTGACCCAGCTGGGCGGCCGTGACGTGGTCTTCGTCCGCGGGCCCCAGGGCTATGTCGCCCAGCCGGTGACGGTGATCGGGGCGGCGGGCGACCGCGCCGTGCTGACCGGCCTGGCGGCGGGGACGACGGTGGTCACCTCCGGCGTCATCCAGTTGAAGTCGGCTCTGGGACGCTGAGCCGCTCATGTTTCAGCGCCTGATCTCCCTCGCCCTGTCCCAGCGCCTGCTGGTGATCGTCCTGACCCTGGCCCTGATTGGGGTGGGGGCCAACGCCTATCTGAAGCTGCCGGTCGACGCCTTTCCGGACATCTCGCCCACCCAGGTGAAGATCATTCTCAAGGCCCCCGGCATGACGCCCGAGGAGGTGGAGACCCAGGTCATCACGCCTCTGGAAATGGAACTGCTGGGCATTCCCAAGCAGGTCATGCTGCGCTCGGTGGCCAAGTACGCCATCGCCGACCTGACCATCGATTTCCAGGAAGGCACGGATGTCTACTGGGCGCGCCAGCAGACCTCTGAACGCTTGGCCAACGCCCTGTCGGGCCTGCCGCAAGGGGTGAGCGGAGGGCTTTCTCCGATCTCGACCCCCCTGTCCGACGTTTTCATGTTCACCGTCGAGGGCGGCGGGCTCACCCTCGAACAGAAGCGCAGCCTGCTGGACTGGACCATCCGTCCGGCCCTGCGCGGTCTGCCGGGCGTGGCCGACGTCAATGTGCTGGGCGGCCGGGCCAGGACCTTCGAGGTTGTGCCGGACCCCGCGGCGCTGGCCGCGGCCGGCCTCACCGCCGACGACCTGATCCGCGCCATCCCAGAGTCCAACCGCAATGACGGCGCGGGCCGCCTGACCGAGGGCGAGGAAGCCCTGGTGGTGCGGGTCGCCGGCGCCGTGACCAGCCTGTCCGACCTGGCCGAGACCACGATCCCCCTGCGGGGCGGCGGCGTGGCGCGGCTGGGCGATATCGCCGAGGTCCGCGAGGGCGCGCTCACCCGCTATGGCGCGGTGACCCAGGACGGCAAGGGCGAAGCCGCCGAAGCCATCGTCATCGCCCTGCGTGGCGCGGACGCCAAGACGGTGGTTCATACCGTCGAGACGCGCCTGGCCGAACTCAAGCCCAGCCTGCCGCCGGGCGTCAGCATCAAGCCGTTCTACAATCGCTCCGAGCTCATCGAGCGGGCCACCGGCACGGTCACCGAGGCCCTGCTGGAGGCGACGGTCCTGGTAGTCCTGCTGTTGCTGGTCTTCCTGGGCGACCTGCGGGCTGCGGCCGTGGTGGCGGTCACCCTGCCGCTGGCGGCCCTGTCCACCTTCCTGCTGATGCATAGCTTCGGCCTGTCGGCGAACCTGATGAGCCTCGGCGGCCTGGCCATCGCCATCGGCATGCTGGTCGACGCCGCCGTGGTGGTGGTCGAGAACACGGTCGAGCGCCTGACCGACCCCAAGGTGTCCGGCTCACGCCGGCTGCACCTGATCTTCGAGGCGGTGAAGGAAGTCTCCGTGCCGGTCGCTTCCGGCGTGGTGATCATCTGCCTGGTCTTCATGCCCCTGCTGAGCCTGCAAGGTCTGGAAGGCAAGCTGTTCGCGCCGGTGGCCCTGACCATCGTCTTCGCCCTGGCCTCGTCCCTGGTGCTGTCCTTCACCGTGATCCCGGTGCTGGCCTCGATGCTGATCAAGGCCCGGCCGCACCACGAGAGCTGGCTGATGCGCAAGGTGGGGCCCTTCTACCAGCGCCAGCTGGAGCAGGCGCTCGCGCGGCCCCGGCCGGTGTTCGCTGCAGCCGGCGGCGGCATGCTGCTGGCGGTGGTGGCCTATGTGCTGGTCGGCAAGAGCTTCATGCCGACCATGGACGAGGGCGCGATCCTGATGCAGCTCGCCAAGCCCGCCTCGATCAACCTCGACGCCAGCGCGCGTCAGGACATGGACGTGCAGCGGGCCATCCTGGCCCGGGTGCCGGAGGTCAAGGAGATCATCGCCCGGGTCGGCTCTGACGAACTGGGCCTCGATCCCATGGGCCTGAACGAGACCGACACCTTCCTGGTGCTCGCCGACCGCAAGGATTGGCGCCGGCAGGACAAGGCCTGGCTGACCGAGGAGATCCGCAAGGTCGCCGCCGAGTTCCCGGGGGTGGAGTCCACCTTCACCCAGCCGATCGAGATGCGGGTCTCCGAGATGCTGACCGGCAGCCGCGGCGACCTGGCGGTGAAGGTCTTCGGGCCAGACCTGAAGACCCTCGACGAACTGGCCGTCCGCATCGAGGCCTCCCTCAAGAAGACCCGAGGGGCCTCCGACGTCTACACGACGGCCGGTGAGGGGGTTCAGTACCTGCAGTTCGATATCGACCGGGCGGCCGCCCAGCGCGCCGGCCTGCCGGTGCAGGCGGTGCAGGCCGAGCTCCGGGCCCAACTTGAGGGAACCCAGGCCGGCGTCGTCTTTGAACCCGGCCGGCGCACGCCGATCCTGGTGCGCGGCCCCGACGCCCTTCGGGAGGATCCGGCGATCTTCGAGCAGACCCAGATCGCTACGCCGGACGGCGGCGCGGTGCGGGCCGCCGACATCGCCCAGGTCCAGCGCCGCGAGGGTCCGGTGAAGATCGACCGGGAGAACGGCTCCCGCTTCGCCGTGATCCAGGCCTATGTCAGCGGCCGCGACCTGGTCGGCTTCGTCAAGGACGCCCAGGCCAATGTCGCCCGGGACGTGCCCTTGCCTCAGGGCTATCGCCTGGTCTGGGGCGGTCAGTTCGAGAACCAGAAGCGCGCCGCCGCCCGCCTGGCGGTGGTGGTGCCCATGGCGCTCGCCCTGATCTTCCTGGTGCTGTTCATCACCCTGCGTTCGGTGCGCCAGTCCCTGCTGATCCTGGCCAACATCCCGTTCGCGATGATCGGTGGCGTGCTGGCCCTGTGGATTTCGGGCCAGTACCTCTCGGTGCCAGCCTCGGTGGGCTTCATCGCCCTGCTGGGCATCGCCGTCCTGAACGGCCTCGTCCTGGTCTCGCACTTCAACGAGCTCCTGGAGCGCGGGGTCGAGCTCAGCCGCGTGGTGGTGGAGGGGTCACGTCGCCGGCTGCGGCCAGTGCTGATGACCGCCTCGATCACCGCCCTCGGCCTCGTGCCCCTGCTCACCGCCACCGGACCAGGGTCGGAGATCCAGAAGCCCCTGGCCATCGTGGTGGTCGGCGGGCTCTTCACCTCGACCCTGCTCACCCTGATCCTGCTGCCCATCCTCTACCGCCGGTTCGGCCTGGAGCGCGGCGCTGAAGCTCTGGAGACCGCACAATGAAGCGTCTCGTTTCTCTCCTGGCCCTCCTGGCCCTGGCGCCGGCCGCCAACGCCGCCGAGCAGGGCCTGGCGCGGCCGGACTTCCTGCCCGCTGACACCCAGATCATGACGGCCCTGGAGGCCAGCCCCAGCGTGGCGGAGGCCCGCGCCATGCTGGGCGCGGCCGGCGCCGAGGCCCGTGTCCTGGCCGCGGGGGATCATGAACTGTCCATGGCCACCACCCTGGACCAGCGCCGCATCCGGGGCGCGGGGGACTATTCCGAATGGTCCGTCCAGCTCAGCCGGGGCCTAAGGACCCCCGGCAAGCGGCTGATGGACATGAAGGCCGGCGAGGCCGGGGTCGGCGCGGCCCGCGACGGGGTCGAGGACGCTGTCCACCAGGCCTCGCTGCAGTTGGCCGACCTCTGGGTCGCCTGGCTGGAGGCCGAGGCTCGCGCCAACCTGGATCGCGCAGAGGTCGCCACCTATGCGCGGGACGTGGCGGGGCTGAAGCGCCGCGTCGCGCTGAAGGACGCCGCGCCCCTGGACCTGCAGCAGGCGGAGGCGGCCCTGGCCCGCGCCCTGGCCCAGGCCGCGGAGACGGAGGGGCTCGCCGCCGCGCGCCGCGCCGAGCTGGACGCGGGTTTCCCCGGGCTCGCCCCGCCCAACCCGCCCGGCCTGTCCGCGCCCCAGACGCCCCATCGTCCCTTCGAGGCCTGGCGCACCCTGATCCCGGAGCGCAGCCACGAGATCCACATCGCCCGGCTGCTGGCCGACCGGCAGGGCTATCTCGCCCGTCGGGCCAGGCTTGACCGGATGCCCGATCCGACCTTGGGCCTGCGCACCTTCAATGAGCGGGGCGGGGAGGAGACCGGCTTCGGGCTGACCCTGTCGGTGCCGCTTGGCGTCGCCCGGCGCAGCGCCACCGCTGATCGCCAGGCCGCCGAAGCCGCCGCCGCCGAGGCGCGGTGGGCGCGGATGGTCCGCGAGGTGGGCCGCATCGCCGAAACGGACGTCATTGCGGCGCGCTCGGGCCTGGCCGCCTGGAAGGAGGCGGCTACCGCGGCCCAGGCGACGGAGGTCTCGGGCGGCCGAATTCAGCGGGCCTATGAGCTGGGCGAGCGGGACCTGGCCGACCTTCTGGTGGCCCGGCGTCAGACTTTCGAGGCCCAGCGTCAGGAGCTGGCCGCCCGGGCGCGGGCCAACGCCGCGCTCCTGAAGCTCGCCCTCGACGCCCACGAGCTGTGGCTGCAGGAGGATCACGAGTGATGGCCGGCCTCGAGGTCGTCCTTGCGGCCGCCGTACAGGTGCTCGGCGGCCCCGTCGTCGAGGTCGAGCCCAACTCCGCCGTGTCGGTCCGCAACTTGACCTTGGCGGAGACGGACACGGGCTGGCGGATCTCAGCCTTCGTCTGTCGCCCGCTCGGCGCGGTCGGCGCCTGGCCGGACCGGGTGGTGGTTGAGCGCCTCGACGGCCAGGGGCAGGTGGCGGAGACCCGCTGGGTCCCGACGCCGCGCCTCGCGGCTGGCCGGGCCCGCCCCGGCTGCCGTCCTCTGACCCTGCGCTTCGAGACCCCGCCGGATCCCCAGGGTCGAGTCATCGTCCGCTTCGACTAGAACCGCCCGGAGACCTGGAAGCCCAGCGCCCGGGACCCTTCTGGTCCTCCTTTGAACAGGCGCAGCTCCGTGCGGTCCACGACGCCGGACGCCCGGCTGCCCTTGAAGAAGGTCCGCGTCCGCTCCTCCGACGCCCCCAGCAGGTTGTTGGCGAAGATGCGGATGGTCACCGGCTTCACCGCCGTGGTTTCAAAGAACAGGTCCAGCCGGGGCTTGGCGCGGTCATATTCGTAGAGCTCGGCCCGGCGGTATTCCTCGCGGCCCGCCCATTGAACCAGAGACACGCCCCAGGCCGAGGACAGCGTCGGCAGGTTGTCGCGGAAGTTGATGACATAGGCCCAGGGCTTGTTGCCGGCGTTCAGGACCGGTGCGCCGGCCGCCGTGCCCTGGCGCTCAAGCGGGATCGAGAAGGCGCGGTCTTCGCCAGTGATCGGATCTGTGACCCGGGTCCGCTGATAGAGACCGTTGAACCGGAGCTCCGCATTGGGCAGCCCGATGGCGGTCAGGGGTGTCGAGCCCCGCAGCTCAATCCCGATCCGCGTTCCATCGCCGATGTTCCCATAGGCGTCGAAGCCGCCGATATCGACCAGGTCGTGCACGTCCTGCACCTTGTCGGCGAAGACGGCCACCGTCATGGCCTTGCGGGCCGCGAACTGACGCTCCCACTCGATCCGCGCCTTCCAGGCCTTTTCCGGGGCGAGGTTCGGATTGCCCTGGATGGTCGAGGTGTTGACGAAATCGATGGCGCTGGAGAACTCGGCGAAGTCCAGTTGCGCCACATCACGCTGCAGGCTGAAGCGGAGGCTGGACTTCGGGTTGAAGGCGTAGACGGCGCTTACCCGCGGCTTCACGAACTGGAAGCTCCGCTCCTTCTGCTGGTCGCCCGTCTGGGTGATGCGCGAGACTTCGACGTTAAGACCCGCCTCAAGGGTCAGGCGCGGATTGACGGTCCAGATGTCAGAGGCGAACACCTCCCCACGGGTCTCCTCGACCCGTGCGTCTGACACCGCCAGGGCCACCGGGACGACCGGCCCGCCGCGCAGCTGGTTGGTGATGTCCAGCGTGGTGTCGCGATAGTTGAACGCGCCCTCGGCCCCTACCTCAAGCGCATGGGCGGCGGCCTGCCATTTGAACTGGCCGCGGACGATCCGCTCGCCCCCGCGGGTCGAGCGGTCCTGGGTTCGGGTCAGGAAGGACGACGGAAACGTCTGGATCTCAAAGCGGTCGTGCTGGTCGACGCTGGAGTTCGACACCAGGGTGATCAGCTTGATGGAGGCGCCCGAGCCCAGCCGATGTTCCCAATCGCCGCCGAACTCGACGGTGTAGTTGCGATCATAGTCGGTCTGGCCCAGCAGAAGCTGCCGTGGCGCGTTGGTCGGCGAGACTTCCGCCTGGACGATCTCGAGGTCGTTCCAGGTCGGGGCGACCTGCAGGCTGAGGTTCACGGAATCGCTGGGGCCGGGCCGCCAGCGCAGGTTCGCTGACGAGGTGAGCCCGATGTTCTGGGGCTTCTGGAGCTGGAGCCTTGAGCCGGTCGGGATCGCGGCGGCCCCGTTGGTCAACCGCTCCTGGACGACGCCGCGACCCAGCAGGTTCGGCGACTGGAAGTCCACCGCGAGTGTCGCGTTCGGCGCCAGGGTGAAGGTCCTGGACAGCTGGGCGACCCATCCGATCCGGTTGGAATACTGGATGTGGCGCGCACCCACCGTATAGGTCGTGGATGCATCCTGCCGCGCCGCCTGGCTGACGATGACATTGACCATCTGGGATTGGCCCCGGACATCGACGGAGGCGTCGCTGCCGGAAAGCAGGTCGATCCTGACCACGCTGCTGGCCGGGATGCGTTTCAAGAGGTCGCTGCTGAGGGTCTTGGTGCTGGGCCGCTCACCATTGATCAGCAGGTTGCCAGCGGTGGCGCCGAAGCCGCGTCGATCATCGCCGTCGCGGAGTTCGAACCCCGGCACCCGTCCCACCATGTCGGCGGCGGTCACCGGATTGTAGGGCGTGAAGAACGCCGCCTGGAAGGTCGTCGCCGCCGATGCGGGGGCAGGGGGCGTCAGCGACGGCGCCGCCTGGGCCGCCGAGGCCAGGCCCAGCATCAGCACCGCAAGGGAGAGCGCCCGATGGGACGCTCCCGACACGGGTTCCCGAACCTTCATGCTGTTTCCGCCCCAGTGAGTCTAATTTTTGTACTCTCAGATTGAGCGGCGGCCAGGATCGGGTCAATGTCTTTCGCGGATCGGACGGAGGTGAGCGCGATGCGGTGGAACGACCTCGACGCCGACCCCTGTCCAGTGGCCCGCACCATGGCGGTTCTGGGGGACCGGTGGACGGTGCTCATCCTGCGGGACTGCCTGCGCGGGGTGAGCCGCTTTGACGACTTCTGCGCGCGGCTGGGCTGCAGCCGAACCACGGTGTCGGACCGGCTCGCGCACCTGGTATCGTGCGGTGTGCTGGAGACCGTGGCCTACCAGTCGCATCCGCCGCGCCACGACTATCGCCTGACCGAATCCGGCCGCGCCTTGGGCGGGGTGGTCATGCTCATGGCCCAGTGGGGGGAGACCTGGAGGCCGCGGCCCGACGGCCGGCGCCTCCAGCGGCGCCATCTGGCCTGCGGCTGTCAGTTTCAGCCCGTCCTGGCCTGTTCCGAATGCGGCGAGGGCCTGGCGCCTGGCAGCGTCGAGTATGTCGACAGGGCCGCGCAGAGCTAGGGTCAGCGGCGCCCCGTTCAGGCTTCAGATCAAGGCTCAACCCCTTCCAGTCCGCGCCGTCCGCTATTTTCCAGTCGCCGCGCGCTGCGCCTCGACCATGGCCGCCACGTCGGCCAGCAGGGCCTTGGCGTCATAGACGATGCCGTCCTTGACCGTGTAGCGCACGCCGCCGGTCATGCCCGTCTGGCCGGTCGTCTCGTCGAACTTCATCCGACCGGTCCCGTACAGCACTTTGAAGTTGGCCAGCGGGTTCTCGGGCACGATCACCAGGTCGGCCAGCTTGCCCGGCGCGACCTCACCCATCGGCGGCGCCTCGCCCTTGGGATCATAGAGCGTCGTGGCGCCGTTCAGGGTCGCCGAGCGGACCACCTCCAGCGGCGTCAGGCCGGCTTCCTGCAGGAGTTCGAGCTCCTGAATGTAGCCGAAGCCGTAGAGGTTGAAGATAAAGCCGGAGTCCGAGCCCGTCGTCACCCGCCCGCCGATCTTCTGGTAGTCGTGGATCAGTTGCATGTAGCGCTCGAAGAAGCGGCGCCAGGTCACCTCGTGCTGGGTCGTCCAGTCGAAGAAGAATGAGCCGTGGTGCGCGTGGCTCGGCTGATAGAAGGCCCAGAGTGAGGGAAGGGTGTAGGGCTTGTGCCAGTCGGCGTTGCGGGCCCGCATCAGATCGCGGCCGGCCGAGTAGATGGTGAAGGTTGGATCGAAGGTCACATGGTTGGCCTTCTGAGCCTGCAGATAGTCCCACCATTCCTTTGAACCTGGCTCGACGGTCTGGTCCCAGATCGCCGCCGCCTGGCCGAAGCGGTCCTCCTCGTTGGCGTAGTTGTAGTCGGTCGGGAAGGCCTGGATCTGGTGGTCCTTCAGGATCGACTCGAAGTGGCCGTAGTAGTGGGTGACGGTGCCCAGGCCCAAGGCGCCGGCCTGCTGGGCGTTCATCCGCCCCACGCCGGGCTGGCTCAGATGGGCCACCGTGCCGATGTGCTGGATCTTCGCCTCATCCAGCATCGCGGCCATGATCTCGGGCCGCTCGAAATTGAAGAACTTGATGCCGTCGACGCCGTTCTTGGCGGCCCAACGGACAAAGGCGCGGCCCTGTTCGGGCGTGTTGCAGGGACCCTTGCCCCAGCTTGAGCAGGGGGTCGTGTAGTTGAAGATTCGAGGGGCGACGATCTGGTTGCGGGCGCTGCGCGTCTTCTCGCTGACGACCAGCGCATTGTCGTCCCACACCAGCGGCACGGTGCGCACGGTGGTCACCCCGTGCGCCAGCCACAGCTTGTAGACATAGGTCAGGTCCGCCGCCTTGTCGGGCGTCCCGCCATGGGTGTGCATGTCGACAAAGCCGGGCAGCACATACTGGCCCGTGGCGTCGATCACCTGGTCGGCGGCGGGCAGGGGTTTGGGCGGCGCGCCCACCTGCCCGGGCCGGGCGCTCTCGCGGATCTCGGCGATCAGGTTGTCGTGGATGATGATGTCCACCGGGCCTACCGGCGGCGCGCCGGTCCCGTCGACCAGCGTCCCGCCCCGGATGATGAGGGTCTTAAACGGACCCTGGCCTTCCCCCGGCTTGCGGTCCGGCGCGGGGTTCATCCCGCCCGCCGCAGCGCCCATCGGCAGGGTCAGCAAAGCCGCCGCCACCGCCATCATCTTCCAGACCGCCATACGCTCGTCCCCGCCCCTGATCGGGCGGATCATACGCGGGCGCGCCGCCAGTCCAAGTCGCCTGAGCGCTCGAACAGTCAGGATCGTCCGCGGCGCGCCGGATCGGTGTCGCGTGCATCACCGCGGAGACCTGTGTCCGGTCCGCCTATTTCGGCTTGGGCGTCTTGAGCGGCTTCCAGGCCAGGGTCGCGTCGTCCGGCAGGGCGGGGAAGGCGGCGTGGGGCTCGGCCTGGTACCAGTAGGCGACCGACGAGAATCCATCATCCAGGGGCAGGTAGCGGACCGGCGGGCCCTGCCAGCCGATGGCCTGGATGGTCACCTTCAGGTCGGACTTGAACCGCACCGGATCCAGGATGTGCCAGCGGTACTCGCCGATCCGGCGCTCGCGATCCTTCATGTAGTACTCGGTCCACATGTCGGTCTTGTTGAAGACGTGGAAGCCCGCATAGAGGCTCGAGAAGTCGACCTCCTGCAGCTTCTTCTGGGCGTCGGGGCGACGATAGCCGTAGGAGCCCAGGAAGTAGTCCTCCTCACCGGTGGTGTTGATAGTGGGGTGGTCGGTGTCGCCGTCCATGTAGAACTTCACCTCGCCCTCGCCCCACCAGCCGGGGCTGAAGGCCGAGTGGGTCAGGTAGGTGCCGACATAGTGGCCCTGGCCCTTCACCCCATCGAGGATCGTGAAATCGGTCTTGGGCTTCAGCCGGTCGACCATGCGGAACTGGGCGTGCAGGTAGGCGGCGTCCTTGGGCACGGGCTGAAGCGCGTAGTTGATCTGGTAGTAGATCGGCACGGGAGCCTTGCCGCGGTTCTCGATCTCGATGCGGAACTTCTTGCGGAAGGGCATCTGCCAGAAGCTGTTCAGCCCGCTGCCCGAATTCACCGCCACGACGGCGGAATCGATCACCGGCGCGGCGTCGCGCCCGAAGCCTGAGGCGAAGAAGTCCCCGACCGGAACCTCGACCGAGGGCGTGGTCTCGCCGTCCCAGTAGATGCGCAGGATATAGGAGCGGTAGTCCGGCTGGCCGAGCGTCATCCAGATGTGGTTGATCACCCCAGGGCCCTCGGCCTCGCCCAGGGTCAGCCGGTTGCCCGGGAAGATGATCACAAAGGGATTGACCTTCCAGCCCGTCCCCAGGTCCTGGGCGGCGTCGCGCGCGCTGCCCTTCTCAACCTGGATCCGCGCCCCTTGGCCCTTCTCGCCGGTCAGGTTCTCCGGGCTGATCGAACGGCTGACGGCGTCGCTCATCCGGTAGAGCTCGCCGACCCCTGGAGCAGGCGCGGCGTTCGCCGCCCCGCCAAAGGTCATGGCCGCCACTGCGGCCCCGACGATCCTGGTGATCGCGCGCATGGGTGTTCCTTCCTAAATCCGGTGCGCGACGGTTGGCCCCGTCGCCGTGTCAGGCTTGGTCTAAATGGCGGCGACGACGTCGCGGGTCCGGGTCCAGACCATCTCGCGGAAGTCCGGGGCGTCGACGTAGAAGGCGTCCAGGATGTCGCGCTTGATCTGCATGCCCTGGGCGCTGGCGAAGTCGCCAAACTGGTGCAGCCAGTTGTCCGCCGCCATGGAGCGGCTGACCTTCTCCCCCGGCAGGGTGCCGAACTCCAGGGTCACCGACAGGACCTCGGCGGCCGGGAACATGCCTTCCAGGTGCGGCCCCATGGTGCCCGTCGACAGGATCGACGGGTCATCCGCCGGCGGGGACAGGGCGATGTCGCCCCACATGCGCCGCGCGCGCTGGATGCGCGACTGGCTCTCGGCCCCATAGGTCATCAGCAAGCCCTCGCCGCGGCGGCCAAGACCCGTGTGCAGGTCCAGGTGAACGGCGCGCGCGCGGCCCTGCATCGCCTCGGCCCAGATCCGCTCGATCGTGCGGCGCGACCAGGCCGGACCCGACCCGCCGTACTGCATGCCGCCCGGATAGGCGTACTGGCCGCCGCTCACCGCCTTGAACAGCTGGAACGGGCCCAGACGCTGCCCGGCCTCGCGGGCGGCGGCCTCCAGTTCGGCCACATGGGCGTCGTTCCAGACCTTGGGGTTTAGGATCTCCTTGAACGCCTCATAGCCCTCGTTGACGGGCAGGGGCTTCTCGAAGTCGATGAAGTTACGGTTGAGGTCGATGTTGTCCTCGTTGACCCGCCGGTGCCAGGCGAAGCCGAACGGATTGACCGCATGGACCAACACCACACGCCGGTCCTGGAGCAGCGGGGCCAGCACCCCTTCGCGGAGCAGGCGGGTCTGCAGTTCCGAGCCCAGATAGCCCTCGATGCCGTGCAGGCCCGAGGTGATGCAGACCAGTTCCTCGGCGTCCGACGGCCCGGCGCTGGCCACATGGGTCCCGATCACGCCCCCGGTCGGCCCTGCTTGCGGATGCGGGTGAAACGCCAGGGTGAAGCCTGCCTCCCCGGCGGCGGCCAGGAAGGCGTCCCGGGTGGCGTCGTGGCGCGCGGCCATGGATTTCAGGTCGAGCATCGGCGGCTTCCTCAGGCTTGCAGGACGACGGTGGGGCGGACCGCGTAGCGTTCGACGGCGGCCATATCGAGCTCGACGCCCCAGCCCGGCCCCTCGGGCAGGTGGACGAAGCCGTCGCGGTAGACCAGCGGGGACTGCAGCAGGTCGTGCTCCAGCATGACCTGGCCGAACAGCTCCATGTCGTAGCGCAGGGACGGCGCATAGGCCGCGCCGAGGTGCACCTGCCAGACCGACCCCAGCCCGCTGGGCTGGTTGTGGATGACGACGCCCAGGCCGTGCTGCTCGGCGAAGTGGATGGCCCGGGTGGCGGCGGTCAGACCGCCGGGACGCTCGCCATTGATGCCGATGGCGCCGATGCCGCCCAGGGCGTGCAACTCGAACAGTTCGCCCAGGGAGAAGCAGCCCTCATGGGCCATGATCGGGACGCTGACCCGCGACTGAACGGTGGCCATGGCGGTGGGGACGCCCGCCTTGGTCGGCTGTTCAACCAGCTGCAGGCCATAGGGGATGATGGCGTTGATCGCCTCGACGGCCTCGAACGGGTCGTAGGCCTGGTTGTAGTCGACGCGCAGCTTGGCGTGAGGGCCGACGGTCTCGCGGACCGCCTTCATGATCCGAGCGTCTTCGACCGCCCCGCGGCCCAGCTTGATGCGGAAGGTCTTGCTGCCCCGCTCCTGCCAGTGCCGGACCAGCCCCACGGTGGTGTCGAGGTCGTCCAGCAGCGGGATCAAGGCGCACAACGGCAGGCGGTCGACCTGGGCTCCGCCCAGCATGTCGGCGACGGAGCGGCCGGCGATCCGGGCCTTCAGCTCCCAGCAGGCGCTGTCCAGCAGGCCCTTGGCGATCTCGTTGCGGTTGATGTTGTTGGTCAGCCGGGCGGCCATCCGCTGGGTGTTGAAGGCCGACTCCCCCAGGACGTAGCGGGCCATGTCCGAGACGATGGAGTCGACGATCCCCTTGGGCGAGACCCCGGCTTCCGGAAGCCAGACGAACACCTCTGAACAGCCCACATGGCCGTCGGCGCTGAACAGGCGGCAGATCACGAAGTCGCCGCCCAGCCAGGGTTCCTCCGCGGCGATGGCCATGCCCAGGCCGTTGCCCGACCCGCCCATCACGGCGCGGACCTCTTCCTTGAACGGAATGGCCACCTCAGTGAGCTCGATCCGGACGATCGTGTCAGGCGCCATGGCTTCCTCCCCAGTGTCGCCCCGACTTGCGCGAGGCCTGGAGAGCAGGATAATTTTCATTACAAACTTTGAAAGAAAGTAATGGACGTTACAGAAAAAGTCGCCGACCTGATCCTGGCCCGGCGGGAGACCCTCACGCCGACGGAGCGCCGGCTGGGCCAATTGGTTTGTGACGATCCGGAAGCCGTCGCCTTCGGCACCACGGCCTCGGTGGCGCGGGCGGCCGACACCTCCGCGCCCAGTGTGGTGCGGTTCGGGATGAAACTGGGATTTCAGGGCTTCCTGGACTTGCAGGCGGCGATCCGCCGGGACCTGTCCGGTCGCATCTCCTCGTCCTACCGCCGAGCGGCTGAGCCGGGGACGTCGGGCGAACTGAATGTCTGGCTGGAGGTGGAGAGCCTCAATGTCCGCGAGACCCTGGCGGAAGCCTGGCCCAAGGCCGAGACCGCCGCCGCCTGGTTGGCGGATCCGGGCCGGCGGGTCTTCATCCTGGCCGCGGAACAGTGGGCCGGGCCGGGCCGGACCTTCGCCGACTTCCTGCAATTGTTGCGCGGCCGGGTGCAGCGGCTGAGCGGTACGCCGTTCCGGGTCACCAGCCAGCTGGGCGGGGCGCGGGCCGAGGACGTCATTGTCACCATGGACGCCCAGCGCAACGAGCGATGGGTGATGGAGACTCACGCGATGGCGCGCCGCCTGGGGCTCAAGGCGATCACCATCACCGACAGTCCGTTCAACCCCATCGCCGTCGACAGCGACCTTCACTTCCGGGTCTGGCGCGCCACCGCCGGGATGTTCGAGAGCAAGACCGGGGTCATGGCCCTGGTGAACCTGCTGCTCGACGCCACCGGCCGGGCCATGGGAGAGTCCGCCGTGCGCAGCCTGGCTAGGGCCGAGGAACTGTGGACAGAAGGCGGCGCGCTCAAGGGCGACCTGGCCCCCTAACGCGCTGGAACCAGGCTGGTGGCCGCCGTCTGGGCGTCGAGCTGGGCCTTGCGAAAGGCCGTGCGTGGGCCGCTGTCGGAGCCGAACTGGTAGAGCGTGTCACTCGAGGCCTGATAGGCGGGCCAGGGACCGGCGCCGCCGCAGGTGGGCGGGCCACCCTTCACGAAGGCGAGCCAGCAGGCGTGCATCAACTCCGCCATGGCCCGGTCGTCCGGGCTGATGAAGCGATCCGGCGTCGCGCCGAAATCCTTGAAGACGAACTCGATCTCGGCGGCGTGATAGGCCGTCTTCGTGATCGGCCGGTAGCGGCTGGTCACATAGGAGAAGTGGTAGAGCCAGGCCGGTGCGCCCTCCGACGCCTGCCGCGCCACCCAGCGGGCCGGGGCCGCGAACACCCGGTCGGTATAGTCCGCACGCACCAGCGCCTCCTCGCCCCGCGCGGCCTCATCTGGGTAGGCTGCGCGCACCTTGGCCGGCACGGCCGCCGACATGGCGGGGACGTAAGGCCCCATCAGAATATCCTCGCCGGAATTGGTCCCGATCATCAGCGGGACATCCGGAACGTGGCGGCGGAGGAAGGCCTCCGTCGGAGTCTCCTTCAGGAACACCCCGTCAACGAACGGAGCATAGGCGCCGCCGACCTTATCCAGCACCGTCTGGGCCGGCAGGGCGCGAAGGTCTGCGAGGGTGGGCGCGGTCAGGCCGAGCGCGGGTTCAGCGGCGACCGCGGTGGCCTCGCGGTCTGCGAGGGTCTCCTTCGGATACCAGCCGCCTCCGGACTGCACGATGGCGCGGCGGTAGAGGCCGCGCGCGGCCGGCGTCGCCATCAGGAACTGAACGCTCATGGCGCCGGCGCTCTCGCCGGCGACGGTCACCTGCCTCGGGTCCCCGCCGAAGGCGCTGATGTTCCGCTTCACCCAGTCCAGCGCGGCCACCTGGTCCATCAGCCCGTAGTTCCCCACAGGACCGCCCCGCGCAGCCTTCGTCAGGGCCGGATGGGCGAAGGATCCGAACGGGCCCAGCCGATAGTTGATGGACACCACGACCACACCGTCTCGGGCGAAGGCGGCGCCGGACGTGACATAGCCCGCGCCGGTCTTGTGCGACCCGCCATGGATCCAGACGAGGACCGGCGCGGCCTTGGCGTCCACAGGGGCCCAGACATAGGCCTGCAGGCAGTCTTCGCTGACCGGGGCCTTGACCCCGCCGCCGTTCGCAAGCCCGCCGGGCAGCAGTTTCTGCATGCAGGCCGGACCCTGCTGGGTGGCGTCGCGCTCGCCGGTCCAGCGCACGGGCCGTGCGGGCGGCGCCCAGCGCAGGTCGCCGACAGGCGGGGCGGCGTAGGGCACGGCCTGGAAGCTCGCGACCCCATCGCGGGCATCCCCGACCAGCACGCCGGTTTCCACCTTGACCCGAACGGGTTCCGCCGCGGCGTTGGTGGCGGCGAGGCTTAGCGCCGCCGCCAGGATCAGGTTCTTCATGGTTCCCCCCGTCTTCCCCTGAGGGGAATTGTCTCGTTGTCGGCGTGTCAGGCGGCCGCGAGGCCGCCCAGGGCCTGGCGCGCGGTAGCCAGGGCCTGGCCCAGGATCATTCCCTTCCAGTCCGGCTGGTCGCCAAAGAAGGCGGCGCGGATCTCGGCCTTGATGGCCGCGGCGTCCGCCCCCAGCGGGTCGCCGTGCATGTGCAGCCAGTTGTCGGCGCGGATGGCGTTCAGGACCTTGGGGCCGGGCAGGGTGCCGAATTCCAGGGCCACACAGGCCGTCTCGGCATGACCGAGCAGGGCCGGCACGCCCTCCAGGGTGTCGCCGCTGACCTTGGAGATCGCTGCCTCGCCCTTGGCCATGGAGGTGATCGCGGCGCCGAACCAGTTTCGCGCCCGCTCATAGGCCGGGTCGCCCGGACCCTCGACGATGATCGGCTCGCCATAGCCCCAGGGGCCGAGGCCGGTGTGGAAATCGATCACCGCCACCCGCCGCGCGCGGGCCAGCCGCTCGCTCAGCAGGTCCGTCAGGGTGCGTCGCGCCCAGACGGGCGCTTGGCCGCCATAGAAGATGCCCTTCGGATCGACGTACTGGCCGCCGCTCGCCGCCTCGGCCAGGGCCGCTGCGCCATGTTCGCGCCCATAGTCGCCCAGGGCGGCGCGGGTCGCGGCCTGGGTCTCCGCGGACCAGTCGGCGGGACTCAGGACGCCGGCCAGGGCCTCGTAGCCCAGGTTGCGCGGGCGCTCGGCCGCGAAGTCGATCCAGTTGCGGTTGAGGTCGACATTCTCCTCGGTCATCCGCCGCAGCCAGGCGAAGCCGTGCGGGTTGACCGCGTGGACGTGCATGACGGCCACGCCGGCCGGCAGGTCACGACCTTCGCCCCGGCGCAGCCAGTCCACCTGAGCGCCCGAGCCGCAGAACCCCTCGACTCCATGGACGGCGCTGAAGGTCACCAGCACCCGTTCAGCCTCGCGTGGGCCAAGCCAGGCGACATCCACGGCCAGGGCCTCGCCCTTGGGGCCGGTCAGGGGATGGGGGATCTGCTGGGTCTGCGCGCCTTCGTCTGCGGCGGCGGCCCGGAACTTGTCCCGCGCCTCGGCGTAGTCGGCGCTGAAGCTGTCGAGACTGTCCATCACGCCCAACCGAGGAAGGCGGCGATGTCGTCCAGGCACGCCTTCGCCTCGGGCAGGTCGGGGCTGAACATGAAGCCGTGCCACATGCCGTCCCAGACCCTCAGGTCCGCCTCGACCCCGCCGCGCCGCATGGCCCAGTAGAGCCGGACGCAGGGGCTCAACAGCACATCACGGGTGCCGGTGACGATCACGCTGCGCGGATAGCCTGGCGCATAGGTCGCCCGCGACGGGGACAGTCGAGGGGCTTCCGGATCAGCCTCTCCGACATAGGCGGCCAGCGCCTTGTCGAGCTGGTCGGTCCAGCTTAGCACCGGGTCGCGGCCGTCATTGGCCTCCAGGCTGTCGCCGATGGCCTTCATGTCGGCGCCCGGCGTGAGCAGGATCGCGGCGTCCGGCATATCCAGGCCCTCGGCCTGGGCGCTGGACAGCATGGTGGCGGCCAGGGTCGCGCCGGCTGACATGCCCACCACCGCCAGCCCCTTGGCGCCGCCGCCCCAGGCCAGCTCGCGATAGACGTCCTCGCAGTCTTCCAGGCCAGCCGGGAAGGGGTGTTCCGGCGCCAGGCGATACTCCACGGACAGCACTTCCACGCCGAACCTGCGGGCCAGCAGCATGGCGCCGGTGTCGTGGGCCTCGCCGAAGGCGAAGGCGCCGCCGTGCAGGTACAGGATGCGGCGATCCTGTGTGTGACCTTCTCGCGGGCGGACCCGGACCACGGGGATCTCGGCGATCTCGATCCTCTGCACCTCGACCTCGAACCGGGCCTGCAGGTCAGCCTTGCGCTGGGCGCCCATGGCGCGGCCCATCTCGCGGATCTGAGCGGCGAGCGCCGGCGTCAGGTCCACGCCCGCCAGTCGCGCCGGCGTTTCCTGCTCCAACTGGGCCAGGGCTTCGGGGCTCAGGAAGGCGGCGGCGCCGACATCGGCGGCGGGGGTCAGTCCGGTCATGACGGATCCTGCTGGCTGTAAGATGAGAGGCTGGCCCAGACTCCCAGGGCGATGGCGACATCCTGCACGCCAAGCCCGGTGAGGTCGGCTACCGCAGAGACGCCCGGCGACGGGGCCGGGCCATCCGGCAAGAGGGCGCCAATCTCGATGACCTGCTCGACGGCCAGACCCTCTTGCCGGGCCCAGGCGCATTCGCCGTGATCCAGGGCCTGGCTGCGGCTGTCGGCGAGCACCAGGTCCGCCCCTGCGACCACGCCTGGCCCCAGTTCCCGCTTGCCGGGCGCATCGGCGCCGACCGCGACGATCCGGTAGCCGGGGCGCAGCATGTCGCGCAGCAGCACCGGCTCGCGGGCCGGCGTGGTGGTGACGATCAGGTCCGCCCTGTGGCCAAGCTCTGTGAGGTCAGGGGCGCGATCCGCCGCGAACCCCTGGACCTGCAGCCGGCGGCAGAGCTCATCGGCGGCGTCCGTGCGCCGGGCCCAGACCAGGATGCGCCCGGCGCCGATCTGACGCGCGATCCAGGCGGCCTGCAACTCGGCCTGAACCCCGGCGCCCACCACGCCCAGGGTCGGCGCGCGCCAGGCGGGGTCGGCGATCACCTGGGCGGCGACGGCGCCGGCCATGGCGGTGCGCAGATCGGTCAGCTCGCCATCATCCTGCAGCAGCGCCAGGGGCGCCCCAGTGCGGGCGCTGGCCACAAGCATCAGACCAGACCCGGGCGGCAGACCCTGGCGCGGATTGTCGTAGAAGGTCGAGGCCAGCTTCACCACGAAGGCGTCGTCGCCCCTGAGCCAGGCGCTCTTGATATGGGTGTCGCCAGGCGGGTCGGTGAATCCCAGGTGGCCGACCGCCGCCTGTTGGGCCTCGCCGCGGGCGAAGCGCCGCATGGCCTGGGCGACGGCGGCAAGGCTCGCCTCCGGGTCGAAGACGGCCCGGATCTCATCGCGGCTGACGACCTTCACGCCTCGCCCGCCTCGGCGCGCAGGGCGGCCAGTTCGCCGTAGAGCGTGGCCCGGCTGACGCCCAGCAGGCGCGCCACATAGGCCGGAGCACGGCGGGCCTCGAAGGCGCCTCTGCGCTGCAACTCAGCGATCAGCGCCCGGCGCTGGGCGCGGTCCAGGCGGTCGAGAACCAGGCCGCGCTCCGCGGTCCAGGCGGCGACTAGGCGGTTCACGCTCTCATGCCAGTCGGCCACGAACAGCGAGGCCACCTCGCCCTGGGGCGCTGCCGGGGCCAGGAAGGCGTCAAGGGCCCGACGCACGGCGTCCAGGCCGGAGACATCGGTGTTGAGGCACAAGAGGCCCAGGGGGGCGCCGGCTCCATCGCGCAGGACGATGGACACGCACTTCATGCGCCGGCCGTCCCAGTTGATCTTCTCATAGGGGCCGATCACCCGGCTCGATTCATCCCAGGCGAAGCCCTCCAGCAGGGACGGATCGCCAGGCCCGCGCTGCGACATCGGATTGGCGATATGGGCCACGCAGCCGGTCGCCAGGTCATGCACCACCGCCTCGACATGGGGCGCGTGCAACGCCGCCAAGCCGTCGGCCACAGCGAAGAAGGGCGTCAGGCCGGGCGTGTGGGTCTGAAAGTCGTCAGGCGGCGTCATGGTCGCTCCGGGTGAGGGGCAGCGCTCGATCAGGCTTTGGCGGGCGCGCGCAGGTAGATGGACTGGCGCGGGCGGGCCAGCACCCGGCGCAGCATCGGCTCGAAGGCCTCCAGCGGCATCGAGTCATAGGCCGGGTCGAAGCTGTTCTGGTCGTAGCGGTGGCAGAATTCCGCGCAGTGCTCGAAGTGCGGATGGCCGCGGTACTGCTCCCGAAGGTCCCGATCCAGACCCAGGTGATGGAAGAAGTAGTAGCCCTGGAAGACGCCGTGCTTGTCGAGCATCCAGTGGTTCGCCTCGCTGACGAATGGCTTGAGGATCACCGCGCCGATCTCGGCGTGGTTGGCCGGGCCCATCAGGTCGCCGATGTCGTGCATCAGGGCGCAGACGACATATTCCTCGTCGCGGCCGTCCCGGAACGCCCGCGTGGCGGTCTGCAGGCTGTGTTCCAAGCGGTTGACCGCATAGCCATCCAGGCCGCCTTCGAGCATCCGCAGTTGACCGAGCAGCCGGTCCGGCAGTTCGCGGCGGAAGTCTCCGGCCAGCCTGGAGATCTCCTGCCACTGTTCCGCCGTGCCCTCGGTCATGGCGTGGAAGCTGGTCTTCGTCTCGGTGTGGTGGTCGGTCATGCTGCTTCCCCCTGGCGCGCTCTGTCAGCTGATCCTAGGGCCCGTTGACAAAGATTCCAATCTGGAATTATGCGTCCAACATTGGATCGGCTGGCGAGGGGCGGATGAGCGAGACCGGGACCGATCTGGCAGCCGTGCTGCAGGCCATCGAGGCCGCCGAGGGCGCGGTGCGCGAGCTGTTTCCGCCGACCCCGCTTGAGCTTAGTCCGGTTCTGTCTCAGCAGCTGGGCTGTGAGGTCCTGCTGAAGTGCGAGCACCTGGCGCCGACCGGATCGTTCAAGATCCGCGGGGCGCTGAACAAGATCCGTCTGCTGACGGAGGAGCAGCGGCGGCGCGGCGTCGTCACCGCCTCCACCGGCAACCATGGCCAGGGTGTCGCTCTGGCGGCGGCCCGGGCGGGCGTGGCCGCGACGGTCTACGCCTCGACTGAGGCGTCACCCGCCAAGCTGGCGGCGATCCGCGCCCGGGGCGCGGAGCTGGTGCTGCTGGAAGCCGACTCCCTTGCCGTGGAGCTGGAAGCCCGCCGCGTCGCCGAAGTCAGCGGTCGGGTCTATATCTCCCCCTATAATGATCTCGACGTGATCGCCGGCCAGGGGACTATCGGCCTGGAGTTGTCGCGTCAGGCTGAGGACCTGGACGCGGTGTTCGTCGGCACTGGCGGCGGCGGCCTGGTCTCGGGTATCGGCGCCGCGCTGCGGATGCTGTCTCCCCGCACCCGCGTCGCCGCCTGCTGGCCGCGCAACTCGGCGGCCCTGCTTCGGGCCATGGAGGCGGGCGAGGTGGTCGACTACGAGGAACTGCCCACCTTGTCCGACGCCACCGCCGGCGCGGTCGAGCCCCGCGCGGTGACCATCCCGCTCGCCAGGCAAGTGGTGGATGACACCTTCGAGGTGGAGGAGGCCGATATCGCCCGGGCGCTGCGGGACCTGGCGGCCTCGGATCACTGGATCGTGGAAGGCTCCGCCGCCCTGGCCCTGGCCGGCCTCGCCGTGAACCGCGAGCGGTTCCAGGGGCGGCGCGTCGCGGTCATCCTCTGCGGCCGCAACATCGCGCTCGAGCGGTTCCTCGGCGCTATCGAGCGGGGCGTCGGCGTCTAAGACGCCCTTACAAAGGCTTGCGACGGCGCGCTGTGCGTTGAATACAGGGTCGACTGCGAAACGGGCGGGTTGGCCTGTACCTACAAGGTGCGGGGCGGGCCGTCGGGCCTGACGACCGTCAACATCAGGGCGGAGGATGAGGCCGCCCTGGCGGTTGCCCGGAAGAGCCTGGCGGTCGTGGTCGATTGACAGAAGGTGAGTGGCCTGCGTCTCGACATGATGCCCACCCTGGACGAGGCGAAGGCGCCGGAGCCGATGAATCGCGCCCGTTAGCGTGGGGCCTTCATCGCGCCGCCCGCCGTGGCCGGCGCGGGGCCGAACAGCCCGTGCGCGGCGACCTCCAGGAGGTTGTCCAAATTCTCGGCCGCGGTCGACATGCCTGATGCAGTGAGCAGGACCTCACAGGCCGATCCGATCAAGGCCACAGCGACATCGGGCGTCGTCTCGGTCGGCAGCCATTTGCCGAGCCGCAGGCTGTCGCCAAATCGGATCGACGTGATGCGCACGGCGTCCTCGATATCGGCCGGTTCATAGCGACAACAGGCGGCCAAGACCTCTTCGTCCCGCATGAGCGGCCCGGTCAAGGCGACGATCTGCACGCAAGGCGAGGGCGCTGCATTGCTCCGGTTCCAGCACAGGACATGGCCGGGAAGATCGGTGTCGCTGGGCGGGCGGCGACGCCAGCCGGCGATCTCGGCCGGGAAGGCGAGTTGTCCGCGCTCCCGCAACGGCAGGACAAACCCGTCTGTCATCGTCGCGAAGCTGCTGCGGGCAGGGCGACCAGGCGCAGGAACTCCTGGCGGCGAAGGTCGCTCTGCGGTCCAGCGAGGCGAACGATGTCGTCGCGGTCGAAGTCGCCGAGATCCTTTCCGCCACGCAGGGACTGACCGAAGGCGGCGACGGCTGCGGCGAAGGCGAAATCCCGCTGGGGCGGGCCTATGGGCGTCTCGCGCGGTACGGTGATCTGCTTTCGAATGATCTTCGAAACGGTCTCGCCGGGCAGCTTGTAGCGCAGATCAAGGGTGGCAAGCTCGTGCGTCCCGCCCGCCTGCTGGCCGTGCGGGACTTGCTTGGCGCTGGCCAGCTCGATCTCGTAGAGCGCGGTCACCTGATGCCCGGCGCTGATGTCGCCCGCGTCCACACTGTCATGGGCGAACCCATCCTGTGGAAGCTGACGGTTCTCATAGCCGATCAGGCGGTAGGTTGAGACCTGGTCGGGATTGAACGCCACCTGCACCTTCACGTCCTGGGCGATGGTGAACAGTGTGGAGGATAGTTCGTCGACGACCACTTTGCGGGCTTCACTCAGGCCGTCGACATAGGCGTAGGCGCCGTTTCCGGCGTCGGCGAGGGTCTCCATCATCGCGTCGGAATAGGGGCCGTCGCCGAAGCCCAGGGTGGTGAGGGTGACCCCGTCCGCCCGAGCCCGCTCGACATAGGCTTTCAGCTGTTCGGGATCGCTGAGCCCGAGGTTGAAGTCGCCGTCCGTGGCCAGGATGATGCGGTTGATCCCGCCTTGGATGAAGGCGCTCTGGGCGACCCCATAGGCGATGGCCAGGGCCTCCCCACCGGCGGTGAAGCCGAAGGCCTTGAGCGGTTCGATGGCGGCGAGAAGCGCCTCGCGGTCGTTGCCAGGCCCGAGCGCCAGCCTGGCGATGTCGCCGTAGGTGACGAGGGACACGCGGTCGTCCGGCCGCAGTTGATCGGCGAACATCGCCAGCGTCGCCTTCACCAGGGGCAGCTTGTTGTCGGCCTCCATCGAGCCGGAGACATCGACGACGAAGACGATGTTGGCCGCAGGGCGCTCGGCGCGCGCTACATCGTACCCTCTCAGACCAATCCGCAGCAGATGGGTTCTGCGACTCCAGGGGGTCGTGGCGAGGTCGGTGGTGATGCTGAACGGCTGGGCGCGATCCGTGGGCGCGGGCAGGTCGTATCGGAAGTAGTTGATCATCTCCTCGACGCGCACGGCGTCGGCGGGTGGCGTCATTCCCTGGTTCAGCAGGCGGCGAACATGCGCGTAGGCGCCGGTGTCGACGTCGACCCCGAAGGTCGACACAGGGGCCTCACGCGTCGAGCGGACCGGGTTCAGCCCTGGCGCGCTGTAGCGCTCCTTCATTTTCGCGGGCGGCTGCATTCTGGCGGGCCTTGGCTCGACGCCGAGCGCCGGCGTGACAAGTTGCGCCTGGGGAGCCGGCGGCGCCGGGACTTCCCGCGTTCCGCAACCCAGTAGCAGACCGCTCATCACAGCGGCTGCGATCAGTCCCTTGTTCCGCGCTTCGTTCATCTGCCCCCGGCCGTCGACGCTGTTGAGCGCGAGAGCCGATGTTGTCGAACGGCTTGGGGCTTTTGCAAGGCCGTCCGGGTTCTTGAGAACCCGCCCTAGGCCGAACTCGGGGGCCGGCTACGCGCGGGCAGCGTGCGCATCGTCGAACGCGCTGATCTCAAAGCCGTCGATGCTGACGCGTGGATAGGTCACATCGTCCCAGTAACGCACCCCATGTGCGTCCGAGTATCCGCCTGGCGACTCGAAGCCTTGGGAATACTCCACGTTGAAAATGAGCTTTAGCCGTGCGCCGCTCCCGGCCAGCCGTCGGCATAGGGCGTCATGATCGCCCCGGGGCAGCGCAAGCTGAACCCTATAGCCAGCGTCCTCCCGTTGGAGGTTGGAGGTCTGCGCGACGTCGTCGTCGCCAACGAATTCCAACACACCCGGTAACTGATTCAGCGGCTCGCCCGAGCTTTCCTGCCAGATCTCCTGGATCGGCAGGACCTGGAGCGCAGCCGTCCTGCCATCCGGGGCGAGGTTTGAAATCTCGAAGAAGATCTCGTTCGAGATCGCCGCGCCGGAGATCATACGGCTGTCGGCGCGTGGAGATGGGGTCATGCGCCCACTTCACCATCAAGGGCGGATTTTCGGAAGGTCTTCCGGATTGGAGGAGACGATCCATTGCATTGTGGGGGCTAGGGGCGCTGAGCCCGCAGGGTCTAGGGGTATTGCAGCGCCACATGGCGGTGCAGGCAGTCGTTGGTGCGCCTGTCTCCAGGACTTCCTTGACCAGAGATTACTTTAGAAGCCGCGTGTGGCGCCGCAATCTGCTCAGCACCATGAAGAGCGGTGTGGTGCTACCTCTACGCCGAAGCAGAAATCTAGATCAACGTTGACCAGTAAGTTCCGCAACAATCTCTGCAAGTCGACGGCGCACAGAAGTTTGCCTCATCAGCGCGCAAGCATCTGCAAGATCTTGCTGATCAGAGGCGGAACGTAGCGCTCTCACCGAATTTCTCCAATCTGCGCGATCAGCATTGGTCTTTTCGGAAACGCCTTCGAGGGCCTCATGGGGGTTAAGGCCCTCAATGAAGAAATCCACGGGGAGACCCAGGAGCGCCGAAATGCGATAGAGCGCTGATGCGCTAATTCGGTTCTGACCCTGTTCGTACTTCTGGACCTGCTGAAAGGTCAGCCCCAAAGCATCCCCCACGCCCTGTTGCGTGAGCCCCGCCGCCTTCCGGCCTACCCGGAGGCGACGACCGATATGCACATCAAAGCCCTCCGGCGGCCTGCGGGACGCTTTCATAATGGTCTTGTGTTCCATAAGCTGGGTCTAGACGGGGGCGGGCACTTGGCCCTCGACGCTCAAGATCTCGGGCTCCCAGGTCAGAGCGTGATGCAACGCCAAGTCCGACAGCATGACGGACAAGGCGGCGATCTCCGCACGCTCAACCAGTTCGAGCGCCTCCTGCGCTTGAGATGGCGGTGCAAAGAATCCGGCGTCCTGCAGGGCGCGAACGCGTCGCCGGGCGGTCTCGCGCGGTAGGCCCAATTGCCGGCTCAAAGCGGATGCCGACCTGGGACGCGCCTCCCGCTCCTGCATAGCGCTTAAGATGATCAAGGTGCTGATCGGATCGACGCCAAGCACACGGCTGCCCTCCTTCAGCGATGCGCAGAGGAACGCCGCTGTTGACGCCACTTGGCCCTCATCTTGCTCCACAGCGCTCACCGCCCGCCCACCACCGGGGCTATTGATGCCTGGCCTGCAGGCTCCACAACCGGGTGAAGGCTCGAAACTCCGACCGCCGTCGTCGCCCAACCGGCTATGGACGGGTGATGGGCCAAGAGGCTCGCCCGATCGAGACCTCGACCCGGGACGCCAATGGCAACCGTGTCATTGTCAACGGTCTCCTTACGGAGCCCACGGGGCTTGCCGGCGGCCTTGGGCCAGGACTTGGCGACGCCTCAACTTCGTTTGGAAAACTGGGCCAGATCGACGTCTCGGCAGTCGCCAACCAGATCAATATCGTCGCCGCCGGATCGTGGAACACGATCATCGTCGACGCGACCCAGACCAACTCCGGAGCGGTGCAAGCCAACGCCGCGCTTGGCAATGCGACGGTGGCCCATGTCTCGCGCTAAGCTCCATCCGATCCTCGCGACGGTATACGCCCTGGCTTTGGGCGCCTGCGCCGGCACAGCTGCGCCCCCCGTTGCGGCGAACGGCCTCTATGCCGACCCTATCGGCACGGCGCCGGTCACGGCCAACGATACGCCCTATTCGGAGGCGCTCATCTGCCTGTCTCAATACGCGCGCAGCTACGGCAGGCCCTCGCCGCGCATCGCGGTGGGCCGCATATCTGACTACACCGGCAAGCAGGATGACTTCCAGGGCGGCCCCAAGCTCACCCAGGGCGCCTCGCTGATGGCCATCACGGCGCTCGCCAAGTCGGGCGCCCGCCTGGTGGAGCGCTACGACAACTCCGTATCGGAGCTAGAGTTGAAATACGCTAACGGCAAGCTGATTTCCGATAGCGGCCAAGGGGCGGGCGAGTACCGCCAGATCCCAGTCGGGATGATGTCCGGGTCGGACTACGTGCTCATCGGCGGCATCACGGAACTGAACTACAATATTCGGTCTTCAGGCGCTGACGCCGCCGTCGGTGGGCAAGCCGCCCGCGACCTGAAGGGTCAGTTCCGCAGCCGCAGCTACATCATGAACGTCGGCATCGATCTTCGGCTGGTCGACACCAAGACCTCGGACATTGTCGATGTTGTCTCCTATCAGAAGCAGATCGTCGGCCGAGAAGTGAGCGCCGGCGTCTTCAGCTTCTTCGGCGACACCGTCGTGGACCTGAGCGGCGGTAAAGGTGGTCTGGAGCCGATGCAGTTGGCCGTCAGAAGCGAGATCGAGCGCGCGGTTCTGGAGATGATGTCTGGGCTCTACAGACTGCCGGGACCGGAAGCCTGCCTCTCCAGGTCGCCGGATCCGCTGGCGCCCGAGAGGACCCGCAGCGCCTACAGCCCGATAGGGGGCGGCATGTCATGGGCGGGGCGGCGCAATTGAAGCCTAAAGTGGGTGAACCGGCTGAGGCCAGAGACCGAAAGTCGCTTAGATGGTCCGACTCGAAAGCACCGACCGTCGCATCGCGCCCCAAACCTGCCTATCCAAGGGCGAACGCATGACGATTGAACAGCTTGAGGACGCCATGGCGTTGGCGCGTTTGGCCTGCGAACACGCCGAGAAGGGAGATATGTTCGAGGCCGAGTTCGCCTTGGACCAACCGCAGTGATCGGCTTTTCGGCGCTCTTGAAGGACCGCCCGGATCTTGCGGGCGAAGCCCGTCAGTACGCCGAGCGGATCGACACCGCAGGTCGCGCCCTGCTGGGGTTGATCAATGACATCTTGGACTTTTCCAAGCTTGAGGCCGGCGAGATGGTGCTCCATCCGGTCGCGACGGATGTCGTCAGCTTGGCTCGCGAGACCATGGAGCTTTTTCAAGTGCAGGCTGCGGACAAGGGCCTTGCGCTCGACTTCATCAGCACCTTGAAGCCTGGGCCACGGCTAGTTGACCCCCAGGCTCTGCGCCAGATGCTGACGAACCTTATCAGCAACGCGGTGAAATTCACTGACACCGGACAAGTCCGCTTGAGCCTGGCGGATGAAGCGGGCGCTTTGCGCGCTACGGTCTGCGACACCGGCCCGGGGCTGTCCAGTGACGAGCAGGCCAGGCTGTTCAAGAGATTTTCGCAAGTCGACAACGCCATCACGCGCAAACATGGCGGCACCGGCCTTGGATTGGCCCTCTGCCGCGCGCTTACGAATACGATGGGCGGCGAGATCACGGTGCAAAGCCAGCTCGGCCAGGGCGCCACCTTCTCCTTTTGGATACCCGCGCCGGTCGTCACTGCCCCGGACACAGATGACGCCGCGCCAGCGCCGAAAGATGTCGCGCATCTGCGCATCCTCGTGGCTGACGACAACCCGGTGAATCTCGAACTGGTGCAGGTGATCCTGCAGGCGGTGGGTGCGGAGGTCTCGACGGTGGCCGACGGGGCGCAGGCGGTCGCCCAGGCGGCCGAGCAGGCCTTCGACTTGATCTTGATGGATCTTCGCATGCCCGTGATGGACGGCTATGCGGCGCTGAAGACTCTGCGGAGTACGCCTGGGCCCTCGCAACAGACGCCTGTCTTCGCCTTCTCAGCGGATGTCCGCGAGGGGCTGGACCTGTCGGCGTTTGATGGCGTGGTCTCTAAACCCATAACGCCCCTGGGTTTGTTGGAGGCCCTGAAACCGCTGAGAGACAGCCAAGTCTGATCAACGCCCTGCGGCGGCTTCGTCACCTGAGGCACCTGATATGCCAGGCCGCAAAACATGTTCGCGGACACCCTCTCAATGTCGCGCCCTGTTCGCGCACGCCGCGCCCGTGGCGACAGGACGCAACTTTGATGGGTGATGAGATCAGTAACCTTGCTCAACACGCCCAGGAGTCAGTTGCTCAAATCGGGTCGTACCCCGATCAACGATACAGATCCTTCACCCTCTACGATCCAGCATCCACCCGAAAGACCAGAACTATTGTTGCCTAACTTAGCTTACTATTCATCCCTTGCTAGCGTAGCGCCAAGCACTTGCCGTCTTCCCCCCTTGCACCCGCGAAGCTCATCGACATTGAGGCGGCGTCATTTTTGGCGATGCTCTCCGCTCAGGAAGCTGTTGCTACGGGGCGGAGGGCTGGCGCACGGCGCCTGCCGCGGTTTATCCGCGCCAAGGGCATGCAGGCCGCAGACCGCCGTCTGCCCGATATAGATTTCACCGGATCTGAGCTCGACGGATCGTCGTTCGCCCGCACGGACCTCAGCCGCGCGGTGTTGTTCGGGGCGAGCCTGCGAGGATGCGATTTCAGTCAGGCGACCCTCGTGCGTTCGGACTTACGCGGCGCGCGCCTTGGCGGAGCGGTGTTGACCGGGGCCAACCTTGACGGGGCGGATATGCGCGGCGCCCTTATGGTGTTCGCGGACGCCATCGGCGCAGCGCCGGCGTCCCAAGTGGAGGCTCGCCCAGAGCATGGCGCAGACTTCACCAACTGCTCGCTCAAGGGCGCGAACCTGCGCAACGCGAACCTCAAAGGGGCTAGGTTTGACAACGCCAATCTCGATGGGGCAGATCTGACCGGCGCGCGAACGGAGGGGGCCCGGTTCAGGGGCGCCATCCTGACTAACGCCAAGCTCAGCGCCCTGGCGATTTCCCGGGACGAGCTCGCCCAATGTGTCCTGGATCCAGCGCCCTCCAAGCCGGACGACGTGCTCGCCATCCAGATCGCCCTGGCGGAGGCCGAATCCTGGGTGGGAAGCCGAGGTCAGGCTGGGCGACCCGTCCGGCTTGCCAATGTGGATCTCAGGGTGGCGGGGCCGGCCTATGCCGGTCGCAGGCTGTCTGGTGGTGATTTCTCAGGTGCTTGCGGCGTGGGCCTCGACTTCTCAGGCTCGCAATTGATCGGCGCCACCTTCAGCGGCGCAGATCTAAGGGGCGCCAAGTTCCAGAACGCCGACCTGCGCGGCGCAAACTTTCGGGGCGCGAACCTAGCGCACGCCAGCTTTCTCGGAGCGGACCTTACGGCGATCCAAATGCTGTCCGGCCAGGAGAAGCGCGTCGACTTTTCGGGCGCGATCCTGCACGGCACCGGCCTTCATGTGGCGTGGCTATCTTAGCCCTTCGGTCGGCGATAGCCGGCAGACACGACTATTGGGGTCATAGGCGCCCCAACAGAATGGCGACCATGGCGCCCCCAAGCGCCACTAGGCCTGCAGCGACAAGGCCCCGCAACAAGGGACGAGGGCGATAGGCGTCTTGCGGACGGCCGATGGGGTATAGCAGCCGGACCCGGACGCCGACTTTCGATGTTGGCCACGGCTGCCAAATCTCGTCCGTAATCTCGAACACATTATCGTTCACCGCGTAACGAATGATCGCTGCGCTCGTCTCGACGCCATCTTCACGGCTCGTCGCGCGGCCGATGACGGTTCCGATCACTGAGGCCTTGGGGCCTGTCCGTCGCCGCTCGGTGCGGAGGAATGATCCCAACACGAAAAGGCAGATGAGCAAGCCCGCACAGGCGGCCAGGATCCGTTGATCATATTCAGTCATCGCCGCCACCTTGCTGTTGGGCGCACATCAGGGCGGCGCAGTCGACCCAGATGGACTGACTCTGCAAGATCCGCAGGCCTGGAGAATGACATCTGGGGCGCACCGACATCTACGGGGTGTCGATTGATCGCCGGTGCGACCGCGACATAGATCTCATGGGCGGACTTCAACATAATGACCGCCCATCCCAAAGCGACGGTTGAGGTCGCCCGCATAAGCCCTCCTCTAGAGCAAGCGCGACGGCCGAACGCTCGGCTTGGCTTTGGTCGCCGCGTTCGCTGCGTTTGCCGCGCGGAACCCCATACCATCTGAGCGAAGCCCAGAGCCTGAAGCGGCCAAGTATTGCTCACTTTACCTTCGCGCGGTTAACCTCATGGCCCGCGCTGAGCCGGCGGCGAGTTGCACGCTGGCGGAACACATCGGGTTTGGAAGAGATCGATGGACGACGAGCGCAGGGCCATCTTGCGTGCCCGCCGCGCCGCCCTGCGGCAACATGGCGAGGCGGCGGCGCGGGCCGAACTGTCGCCGGTCCTAGAGGCGCTCGACGCCGCAGGCGCGCCTTACCGCCTCAGATCGGCGGGAGAGCCGCAGGCCCGGGCCCCGTCCTGGCTTGCGGGCGAGCCTGGCGGGGCGATCGCCTGGGAGCGTCGGCCACCGGACGTCTGGGAGCACTTTGCCCGCGACCCGGCCGCGCTGCAGGCCCGGGCCGAAGCCGGCGCCATCCTGCTCAAGCGTCTGGCCCCCCCGGATGCAGATGTCGAAGTGGTGTTCGCCGGATGCGCGTTGTCGCTGACCCTGGCGGCAGATGTGGCGGGACGCCATCTGGCCGCGATCTCCGCCGTGCCCACCAGCGCCGCCTGGCTGTTCAGTCCGGGCGCCGAGTGGCTGATCGAACTTGGCCGGGACGGGCGGCTGCTGGCCCGGGAAGGATAAGCGATCTCCGGGGCCCGACCTCAGTGAGGTGGCACGCCAGGCTTGGGCTGCTAGGCTGAGAGAAAGACCGGCAAGGGGAGGGGCGGATGAAGCGCTGGGGCTTGGGAATCGCGGCGGCGGCGCTGTTGGCCGCGGGCTCTGCGCAGGCCCAGGCCCTGACCCTGGAGCCCTGGACGGCGGCTGACACGCAGAAGGGTGACGTCGAGGCCGCCGCCAATGGGGATTTGAGGGCTATTATCGCCGTCGCCCGCCGCTTCGAGCGGGGCGAGGGCGTCGCCCGCGATCCCGCTCAGGCGGCGGATTATTGGGCTGCGGCGCAGCAGAGGGGCGCGGCCGAGGGCGCCGAGGCGCTCAGGCGCCTGGCCGAGGCGGGCGTGCCGATCGCACAGTACTATTATGGACGCCGTCTGGCGGCGGCCGGCGACGATCCGGCCGAAGCGCTGCAGTGGCTGCGGCTGGCGGGCGATGCCGGCGTGGCTCGCGCCAACCTCACCTTGGCGACGCTGTTGACTGCGACGCCGGCCACGCGACGAGAGGCCGCCCTGCGACTGGCGCGGGCCGGCGTGCAGGATCCCCAGCTTCGCACCCTGACCGAGGTGCTGGTCCGCCAATTGCCCGGGGCGCCCCGAACCGTGACCTTGACGCCGGACGGGCCCTGGCCGCTGCGGGCGCGCACGCGGATCACCGACGAGGAGCTCAAGTCGAGCCTCGGGCGGTGGGCCCTGGATCCGCGCCAGTATTATGCCAGCAGCTCGCAGGACCGGGCGCGGATCGCGGACGGGCGGCTGTTCGAGGTGATGGAGGGCGCTGTTACGGGTGACTCCGTCGCGCAGTCGTTGGCGTTCCGGTGGCTGGAGCGGGCCTGCATGGGCTCGACCCGCCTGGACCTACGCGCCTGCGGCGCGTTCGCTGACGTCGGCTTGCGCTTCCGCGACAGTCCCAGCAGCGCGACCTACTATTGGACGGGCCAGCCGCGGTCGCTGGATGTCGGCCACGCCTACGAACTCGGGATCGGGACGCCGGTGGATCTTCGCAAGGCGCTGATCTTCTACAGCGGCGCCATCGACGGCGCCGGCGGCAAGGTCTCCGCAGAGGCCGAATACCGGCTGTCGCGCATGTTCGAGGCCGGGCAAGGGGGGAGCCGAAATCCTGCCCTGGCTCGGGAGTATCTAATTAGGGCGGCGCGGGATGGCCACGTCGCGGCCTCCTACAGCCTCGCCCTGCAACGATTGAAGGCGCCGCCCAGGACCCCAGGCGACTGGTCCGATGTGGCTGAAAACCTGCGGGTGGCGGCCGACGGCGGCGTGCCCGACGCGGCCTATCGGCTGGCGCTGCTGATCCGCGACAATAACAAGGTGGGGGTCCGGCGCCCCAATGAAGACCTTGGCCGCTACTATCGCATGGCCGCCGAGGCGGGAAATGTCCACGCCGTGGTCGGCATGGGCCTCGCCTACCGGGCGGGCTGGGGCGTTCCGGTGGACTACCAGGAAGCCAGTCGCTGGTTCGAGCGCGCCGCCAAGGCCGGCGACGCCGAGGGGGCCTGGCTGGCGGGCGCCAGCTATCTGGAACGCGGCGATCCCGCCGGCGCCATTCCGTGGATGCGCCGCGCCGCCCAGGCCGGACACCCGAAGGCCCAGGCCAAGCTTAACGAGATCATGGCCGCCGGCTATCGGGAACGGAACCTGGCCGGCTTTCTGGCCTCGACCTTCGACCTGCTGGGCGACGTGGCGATGGCCACGCTTGAGGACATGGCGGAGGCGCAGGCAGAATATCAGCGGCAACTGGACGCCGAAATCCGGCGCTCGATGATGGTCACCGCAGCGATCGCTGAGAAGGGCGGCTCCGGCGGCTCCAGCGGCTCCAGCGCGGCCTCGGGGGGCGACAGCGGCGCTGGGCTGGGCGCCGACGGCGGAGGTGGCGCGGGCGCCGCCTCTGGCGAAGGCTCGTCTGGTGTGGCGAGCGCGGGCGGATATGGCACCCCAGCCGGCGACGCCGGGGCGGGCGATGGCGGCGGCGCGCAGGCTTCTTCGTTTGGCGGCGACAGCTCCGGCGCCGGCGGGAGCGATGGCGGATATGCGAACGCCTCCGGCGGGGATCTGCAGAGCGCCGACGGGAGCTCTGCGAGCGGCGCCGGCGGCAGCGGCGAGAGCGCCCACCTGGCCATCACCGTGAAGGATGATTCCGAATACCGGGCGTTCCTGGCCGAGCAGGAGCGGATGATCCAGGAAGCCTATGCGCGCGACGATCGCGCGCGCGCCGACGCCGCGGCGGCCAACGCCACAGCCCAGGCTCAGGCCGCCGCCGACGCCGAAGCAGCCGCCGCCGCCGCGCGGGCGAAGATTCCGGCCGCGTGTATGATTCCGCCCGACCAGCGCAACTACAGCTGCGTCTCGCCGCAATAGGGAGGCCGGCGACCTGTCGCCTCTGCGTCAGTAGAGCCCGTAAATCTGCAGGGACTCGCTGAACCGCTGCAGTTCGGCGGCCGGATTGCGGCCTTCGGGGTAGCGGAATTCGATGCCGTAGAGCGCGTTCTGGTGAACCACATAGCGGGCCACGATCTTCAGCGAGCGTCCGTCCGGCCCAGGCCGGCTGGCCCAGACTGCCAGGGACGGCGCCCGCTTGAAGGAGGTCTGCTCGACATGCGCCACTGTAGCGCCTTCGGCCTCCAGTGCCGCCGTCTGGCGGGCGAGCAGGGCCTGGGGATCGACCGGCCCGGCAGACGGCGGCCGTAGAACCCAGCCGACATATTCGACACCGTCGAACGACGCCCGCTGGGTGGCGCGCTCGCCATCTGGGCCCGTGCTGAGTGTCAGATCCCCGGCGCGGGGCGCTTCATAGCTGAGTCCCGACGGCCCGCGGCTGCCCCAATGGGGGCGGGTCAGCTCCTCGGCCATCAAACCGTCCAATCGAGTCATCTCTGCCGTCGCTGGCGGACTGTTGCGTCCGAAGGCGGCGACAATGGCGTAGCGGGTGGCCGTGCAAACCAGGGTCGCGGCTGCCGGGGCAGTGTCCAGCGCCGCCTTGATGATCTGCGCCTTCGGAGCGTCGCCGTAGGTTTCGGCCGACGGCTCCGCGGTGTACCCCGCGGCCTTGAGGCTGAGGGTGGCGGCTTCCGCACAATCCGCGGCTGTCGTCGCATTCGGCCGGTGAACGGTGCCGAGCGCAGGCCTTACCGTGTCTGCAGGCAACGCGTCGGGCGCTATGGCCTTGGGCGGGGAGGCGTAGGCCGCCGGCAGGTAATTGGTGAAGTCTCCGGTTCCGACTTCGCCGGAGCCCGCCGCGGCGGCCAGCGCCCACTCCGGTGTGCAGCGCACCGCAAGCGATCCATTCATCTTGTTTGCAAATAGGCTGTCGTCCGACAGCTCCTTAGGCGACATGCCCTCAAACAGCATCACCGCCTTTGCTGCAGCCATGCATCGCCCAGCGCCGCCATCGCCGTGGGCCGTCAATGCGACATCCAGGTGCGGCGGAGCTTCGGCGACGCCGACTGCAAGCGGGGCGGCAGTCAGCACGCGGGCCAGGTAGGGGGCAGGGTCGTAGGCGTCTTGGGGGTTCGCGCCCATGACGATGGTCAGTTCCCCGTCACGCTCGCAGTTGAAATTGAACCAGGGCGCGCGCTCGGGAACCGTGGGGTAGCTGTCGGCCTGCTTTCCGCCTCGCAGGCCGACGGCCTTGAACGCCATCCCGCGCGTGGCCTGTTCGGCGATCACGCGGCAGCGCACCTTGCGGTCCAGGGGCAGGTGGCGCACGGTAAAGCTCTGGAAGGGAGAGCCAGGCGCCCAGGCCGGCGCCTGAGCCGGCGGCGCGGTGGCGAGCGCCGCGGTTAGGTCCTTCAGGAGCCTGTCGGCCCTGGCGTAGGCTTCGCCCCCGAACGCCCAGTCGCCCCGCAGCACGAGGTCGGCGCCTGTGGCGCCGCAAATGACGCTGAGCGCGGACCCCACGCCGCCGGGCTTGCCCGCCGACACCGTTGCGGCGTCCATGCGCCAGACGCGAAAGCCGGCCTGCTGCAGGAAGACGCCGGCGGCTTGAGCACAGGGCTCAACGCCCCGAGTTGGGGCGCGGCGCAGAAGGATGTCCGGCGCATTCTCGGTGGTTTGCGCCCCAGCGGACCCCGCGCCGAGCAGCGCCAGCATGAATACCGTCGCCCAGGATCTAAGAATTCTCAGCATGGCCCCTCCCACGCGCTACTCTAACAAAGCTTCAGGCGCGCTGCAGATTCTTTGACTTGTAGCGAGGCCCCTCGCCAAGCCCACTGGAAACTCTGTGGAGGACAGGCTGTGGATCTGTTCTGCAATATTGTGATGTCGCTGATTTGCCTGCAGGCGCCGCTCGGCGACACCGTGGTGACGCTCTCGAACTTCGGCCTGGGGAGCAGTGCGAGGGTGGAGGGCAGGGGGTGGACCGCGACCCTGGGGCTGATGAGCGACACCTTGCAGGCGCCCAGCGGCCTGAGGCAGGCCTGTGATGGACCGCTGTGCGCAGACTACGAGGCCCAATGTTTGACGCGGACCACCTGCAGCTTCCGGATTCGGGGTGGTCCATCAGGGGTGACCACAGTCTCGATCGAGGCTGACACAGAGGCGCAACTCGCTCTGGCGCGCGGAAGTCTGGCCATCATCGTTGATCGCCCACAGCAGCGGGGCCTAAGCCTCAAGCAGCTGAGCACGCTGGAGGAGCTGCAGGCCGCTGAGATCCTACGGCAAGAGCGAGATGCCGAGCCGAGTCTTGAGCACCGGCGTGCGATTGAGGCGCGTGCTGCGGCGGAACGCGCGATGGAGCGTGAGCGCCACAGGCCTCGCTAAGCTGGCGCAGCGGTGACCTAGGAGGATGAAGAGGCCCAGTCTGCGGGGACAGTCGACCGATTTGGCCGCCGAGATCACCCGTCGCTACAGAAGCGCTATCTCACGACTCGCACCGCCAGGCGCCGTGCCCGCAATCGGCGCCATTCTGGGCTACATGTCGCGCGAGGCGGCCGTCGCTATGACACCCGACGTGCCGATTTGAAGCAGCGTCCAAGCCCTTAAGAACGGCGAGCGCCCGGAGGTCCTAACGGGGACATTCCCGGGTCGTGCGGCCTGGCGCTTCCGGGCAAGCCGGCAGCAGCACGGTGCGGGCGATGCGGTTGCGTTGAAGCGCGGCCGGCGAGGCGCCCAGGTCCCAAGGGCGATCCTCGCCAAAAGACACGACTTCGATCCGGCTCCACGGCGCGCCTGCGCGCACCAGGGCGTCTCGCACCGCCTCGGCGCGACGCTCGCCCAGTCGCATGTTCCAGGCGCGGCTTCCCCGTAGGTCGGCGTAGCCCTCCACCCGCACCCGGGTCGCCGGGTTGCGCAACATCCAGTTGGCCTGCTGTTCAATGACAGCCAGGGCCTGCGCACTGAGTTCGGCGCTGCCGGAGGCGAAGGAGACCTGGTCCGTAACCGGCGCGCGCTCGGCTCTCGCGTCCGCAAACGGCCGCCCTGCGCTGTTCTTGTAGATCGCCGCGGTATCCGGCGTCTGCGCAAAGGTCGGCGGAGCTCCGACCAGGGCCGCCATGAAAGGAAGGCCCGCCCAGAATTTGGCCAACGTCCGCCTCACCGTGTCGCCTCTGCGCGCGGCAGAGCGCCAAGACGCCCGCCTGCCGCCACCTCATAGAGATTGTTGAGGTTGGCGGCGTGCGTATTCATGCCGGACGCCGTCAGCACCAGCTCACAGGCGCTGCCGATCAAGGCCAGCACGACGTCAGTCGAGCCAGTCGCAGGCGCCCACTTGCCCAACCGGACACTCTCGCCAAACCGCAGCGTGACCAGGTTCAGGCCGGCGTCGGGATCCTCCCAGGTCGCGCCTACGCAGGCTGCCAGCAGATCCTCAGCCCGGCGCGGGGGCCCGTCTGGCAGGATCACCTGCACCTCAGCCGTAGGATTCACACCGTCGTACCGCCGCCAGCACAGGCGTTCGCCAGTCAGGTCGAAGGGCGCGCTGCCGCCGAATTCTTGCCGCCAGCCGCCAATCTCTTCGGGAAAGGTCAGTTGGCCGCGGTCACGCAGCTTCAGCGCCACCATGCAAGGCTCCGCTAAGCCGACTGAGTCGAGTGCGACGAAGTTGGCCGCGCCGCGCCGCCGGCGGATCGATCTCCGATACGAGACGCCGGCGCGTGTCGTCCTGGTTCCCCATTGCTGAACTTTGGCCTTGAGCGATCGGGTTCGCAACGGGCGCGTGTTCGCCGCGCATCTGTTGTGCTCAATGGGCGGGCCCACGTCTCGCCATCGATCCCCTTTACAGACCTTGCCAACGCCCTGCACGGTCGTGCAGCGACCTAGAGGGAAGAGTTGTAATGACATTCGCCGTCGCCCTACTGCTGAACGCCCTAGCGGCCGGCCCGCTCACAATTCCCGCGCCGCCGCCGTTAGATACGACCTGCCTCTATCCGCCGGACCGGCATAACTTCACCGAGTTCTCGACCCAAGTGTTCCGCCAGGGCGCCACGGTGGGCATTCGTCCGATGCGCGACCAGATGCCCGCAGGATATCGGCGACTTCCAGATGAATGCGTCTCTGGCTGGTCGCTCGAAGGCCCGGCGACGCTCAGCGCGGACCGGCAGTCCTTGACGATCAGTCCCGACGCTGCGCCAGGTGCCGAGATCACCTTGCGCTACAGCGTCAGGGGCGAGCCTGTCGTGTCGCGCCTGCGCGTCGTCGCGCGCGACGCGGTAGTGCTCACCGGCACGTGGAGCCAGTCGGCGGCCGAGGGCTGCGAGGAGCTGGAGCCGGTGCGCGAACTGGAGTTCGGGCCCGAGCGCTTCTCGGTCACCTTCACCCCCTTCGAAACCTATCGGGACTATTGGGGCGTCTACAGCTTTGATCCGGTGACCCACGCCTTACGCCTGCGCGTCGAGGGCGGCGGTAAGGTGCCGGACGGGCTTGATCTGGAGGGCTCTGCGGTCGTCGTGGATGGCCATTTGGTGCTCGAAGACATGTTCCTTGGGAACAACAATGGGCCTCCGAAGGCCGGGGGGTGTCGGTACCAGTTTTGACTTCCGGGCCTGTCAAGCCTGCAACGCCGCACAACGGCCTTGCGCAGGGTTGTAGATTGGCGAGGCAAGGGTGGATATCGGCTGGCGGGCCGCTCAGCCTGGATCAGACAAGGGGAGAATTGAAATGATCGCCGCGCTTATGGTGTTGGCCTTGCACGAGGCGCCGCAACTGCTGCTCGGCAAGGCGGACGATGCGGTCGCCTTCCGCGTGGCGGAGACCGCGACCTCGCCTGAGAGCGCGCCGGCAGGTGCCGCCACGGCGAGCCTTCTGGGCATGACCGTGTCCTTTTCCAGCCAAGGCGCGACTGTGGTTTCGATTGAAAAGGACGAGCTGCGAGTCCAGGGCCTGCGGCAGGGCGACCTCATCGTCCTTGCCGGGGGGCGACCCGTGCAGTCGAAGGCTGACCTCGCCGCTGCGATCTCGACGGCCCGATCTCGCGGGGCGGTTGTCCTGCTTGGCGTCCGGCGCCGGGACGGCGGTTCGGTGTTTCTGTCTCTCCCGACAGACGACTAGCAGACGTCAAGCGTTTTGGGCGTCGAAGCGTTTGCGAGGCAAGGTATTGGCGAGATCTGCCACGAATTCTTCCTGCTAATGCAGACAAGACGCAAATTCATCTCAGACTCTAATGGGTAGGCTGATCGCCAAGCGTTCGCGGGGCCAATTCGGAGGATGCATCTCCCGCGGAAAAGTCGCCCTCTCATGACAGTCAAGTGGGACCAGTCCCAGACCGACGGCCAGGCAAGTGCCCTGAAGTAACCGGTCGGTATACGATCCTCAGCGCCGGGGACACGCCACTAGGCCTTGCGGAAGAACCACCGCTTGGCCGCCTCGGTGGCCGCCAGGTAGGCGACCACCAGGCCGCCCAACGTCGCGACCAATCCGCCGCTCAGGGGCGCCAAGCTGAACAGCGCCGCTACCGGCCCCACATATGGCAGGAGCAGGGCCAGCCCCGCCACGCCCACGCTGGTCCACAGGAGCAGCCCGCCGGGCCGGCTCCTCCAGGCCGGGCCCTCGGTGCGCAGGGACATCACCACCGCCAACTCCGTCAACAGGGACAGCACGAACCAGCCGGTCTGGAACACCGGCTCGGTGGCGTGGAACACCTTGATCAGCAGGGCGAAGGACATCAGGTCGAAGGCCGAGCTGATCAGGCCGAACACCACCATGAACCGCTGCAGCTCGCCGATCCCGAACCGCTGGGGCGCCGCCAGCCGCTCGGCGTCTACCGCATCCGACGAGATGGCCATGGATGGCAGATCGGACAGGAAGTTGTTCAAAAGGATCTGCTTGGCCGCCATCGGCAGAAAGGGCAGCAGGGGCGCGGCCGCCGCCATGGAGATCATGTTGCCGAAATTGGCGCTGGTGGTGATGCGGATGTATTTCAGCGTGTTGGCGAAGGTGCGCCGCCCGCCCAGCACCCCCTCGCGCAGGATGTCCAGCTCGCGTCGGGTCAGCACCACGTCGGCGCTCTCGCGAGCCACGTCGGTCGCCTGGTCCACCGAGACGCCCACGTCGGCGGCGTAGAGGGCCGGGGCGTCATTCACCCCGTCGCCCATGAAGCCAACGCAGTGCCCGCGCCGCTGCAGGGCGCGCACGATCCGTTCCTTGGCCTGGGGGTCGATCTCGGCGAACAGGGTCGCCTCTTCCGCCCGCCGCCACATGGCCTCGTCCTTCAGGGCCGCCAGCTCGGCGCCGGTCACCAGCGCCGCGTCCTTCAGCCCCACCACCTCCGCCATGTGGCGCAGCACATAGCGGTTGTCGCCGCTGATAACCTTCACCGCCACGCCCATTTCGCGCAGCAGGCCGATGGTCCTGGCGGCCTCCGGCTTGGGCGGGTCCAAGAACACCAGGAACCCTTCCAGGGTCAGGCCGGTCTCGTCGGCCGGGCCATACCGGTCCTGGTCCGCCACCGCCCGGCTGGCCACCGCCAGCAGCCTCAAGCCCTGTTCGCTCTCACCCTGGTGAAAGGCCCGCACCCGGGCCAGGGCGGCGGCGTCGAGGGGCGCAGGGCCATCCGGCCCCATCACCTGGGCGCAGCAGGCGGCCAGGGGCTCGAAGGCGCCCTTGACGATCATCCGGCGGCCCGCGCCCGCCTCTTCCACCACCACCGCCAGGCGCTTGCGGGTGAAGTCGTAGGGGATCTCGTCGATCTTGCGCACGCCCTCGGCGGACAGGCCGGCCCCGTGCCCATCCTCCAGCACCGCCTGGTCCAGCGGGTTCTCGATCCCGCTCTCGAAGTGGGCGTTGAGAAAGCCCAGCCGGCGCACCGCCGCGCTCTCCCGCCCGGCGGGATCGAGCGCCGCGGTCATGCGGATCTGCCCCTCGGTCAGGGTGCCGGTCTTGTCGGTGCAGAATACGCTCATGCCGCCGAGGTTCTCGATGGCCTCCAGCTGGCGCACCAGCACGCCCTTCTTCGCCAGCCGCACCGCCCCCGCCGACAGGGTCACACTGATGATCGCCGGCAACAGTTCCGGCGACATGCCCAGGCCCAGGGCCACCGCGAACAGCAGCGACTCCACAAAGGGCCGCCCGAGCAGCTGGTTCACGATCAGCACGAACAGGACAATCCCGATCATCACCCGGATCAGCAGGTAGCCGAACCGGCGGATCGAGCGGGCGAAGTCGGTCTCGATCGGCTTCTGCTTCAGCCGCTCGGCGATCTCGCCGAACTCTGTGGCCCGGCCGGTGGCCACAATCACCGCCTCGGCGGCGCCGCTGCGCACCGAGGAGCCCAGATAGACGCAGTTGGCGCGCGCCGTCAGTGGCGCGCCGGCCGCCAGCGCCCAGGCCCGCTTCTCCACCGGAAAAGATTCCCCCGTCAGGGCGGCCTCGCTGACCTGCAGCTCCTTGGCGCTGAGGATGATCGCGTCGGCGGGGACAACGGCGCCGCCGGCCAGCAGCACGACATCGCCGGGAACCAGCTCGGCGAAGGGGCGCGACACCACCTGTCCGTCCCGGCGCACTTTGGCGGTCAATGACAGGCGTTGGCGCAGATCGGCGACAGCGCGGGAGGCCCGATGCTCCTGGGCGAAACCGATCAGGGTCGAGCCCAGCACCATCACCAAGATGATCGAGGCGTCGATCCATTCCTTGAGCGCCCCGGCTATTAGGCCGGCGAAGATCAGAATTAGCACAAGCGGGCTCTGGAACTGTCGCACCAACAGGGCCGCCGCCGGGATCGCCCGGCTGTCCTGCACCTCATTGGCCCCGACCTGTCTCAGCCGCCTCATGGCCTCAGCCACCGACAGGCCCACGCGCGTCGTCTCCAGCCGCGCGCACACGGCGTCCGGCTCAAGGGTCCAGAGAGGCGTAGATTGCTCGTTCATAGTCGCCGACCCTGCGCCGCCCGGCGACAAGAGACTATGACCTGCCGCAAACTGCCCAAGCAGCCCTTTGTACTGATGGGTGCTCTGGTTGAAGCCTACTTGGTGATCGCCAGGAGCCGTTGCGAAGGGGCGCCTCGCCCGCCGCTGACCTGATCGCCGGATGCCGTGATGAGCCCCTTGATACCCTTGGCGGTGTCCACCGAGAGCTGGGCCGGAGCCCGAACTTCGGAGGCGATCAAGGCGAAGCCCTTCCCGGCGTCAACAGCGGGGGCCGCCTCGACGCCCGCGTTCAGGGCCAGGAGGTTGGTCTGCAATCCGAGACCTCGACTAGTTCGTGGCACGCATCGCCCAGCTTTCAGCCCGCTGCGCCATTGCCTGCCGCTTCGCCACAAGGATCGGCGAGCTCTGTCGGGGAGAGTTGCTCACCTCATATCCGAGGGTCTTGTAAGCGTTGAGGAGTGAGCCGAACCGCTGACCTACAGCGCTGGCGCTCGGCAAGCTTGGATCGGCGTCGATGAGCTTTCCGTTCAAGCGTCCCTCCCTGACAAGTATGCGGGCCAGGCGAGCCAAAACTTGGTCGCGATCCAAGCCTTCGTACTTTCGGTGGGTCCACACGACGCTCTTGCCGCCGATACGCGCTGCCGCATCGGATAGGCTGCCAAATCGCTTCACGTAGCAGGTCACACTGGCGGCGTTCGGCCATGCCTGGATCAGCGATGTCGAGATGGCGCCGTGAGCCTCGAATATGTCCCTAAGGTCCTCGAGCAACTCGGCGTCGCTACGGCGACGTGAGCGGCCGAATGCGAGGCGCTGTGCTGCGTCGAAATAGCGACGCTCAATGATGGGAGGCAGGGCGCCTGTCGCCCTGACCCAGGTCTCCGGCGCGGTCGGCGTCGGCGCTCCGCCGAGGCGAACCTGTTTGCGACCGGAGACCAGATCCCCAACATATTTGGGATTGTGGAGCACCTGGTTGAGGCGGGCCATGGTCCACTTCAATCCCCGGTCAGCGGGTATCTCTTCGGCGTTGAGGCGTTCGACGATCGCGACCTTCGTCATTCCCGTTATGACGTAGAGCTTGAAGATCCGACGGATCACCGCGAGCTCGTCATCAGGCCCATGGACAAGAATGGTCCTGCAGCCCTGAAACGCCTTGCGCTGGCCTTCTTCGCAATCGGCGACCGTTCGGCCTTGTTCGTCAACGATGCGCCGGCGCAGACCATAGCCAGGTCGACTTCCCACCCAGAAGCCTTTGCTGGCGATCCGCCGCTTGGCGGCTGCCACCTTGGTCGAAAGCTCACGGCTATACTCGGCAGCCATGGCTCGCTTGAGGCTTTTGACGAGTGTCGAGCCTAGGCTGCCGTCATTCTCAAATGGTTCAGCGCAATAGATGACCGACACGCCGGCTTCGGCGCACAGGAACTCGTAGTGCGCGCTTTGGTCGGGGTTTTGGAAGCGGCCCCAGCGGCTCACGTCGTAGACAAGCACAACGTCGAACCCTGACTGGCCCGCCATCACGTCCGCCAGCAATTGCTTCAGCCCTGCGCGATTGGAGAGCTTCAGACCACTTACGCCGTGGTCGGCATAGGTCTTGACGACGTCGAAGCCGCTTCGACGCGCAAAGGCGGCGATGGCGGCCGCTTGATTTTCGGTGGAGTACCTTTGGTGCTCCGTCGACATCCGCAGGTATTGGGCGGCGCGGACCCGCTCCTTCCTGGACATGCGGGTAGAGAACACTGAAGCGGCCTGTTGCGCGAGCCCTAAGGCGGCGCATCCGGAGCGTGTTCAATCTTCGCGACAAGGCTCGGCATGATGATGGTTTCGACCGGCTGAACCCAAGCCAGCGGCCCGGCCCGATTGTCCAGACGCAAACCATCATCAGACTGGAGCAGCTTGCCGAGCACCGTCTCGCCGTTGCCTAGGCCCGCAACGACCAATTGGCCGATGAAATCGGGTGACGCCGGGGTCTCATTAGGCCGAAAGGCGATCAAGGCGCCGGCGGGGATGAGGTCAAACGCTGCGTCCGGCCCCACCTTGAGCAGAACGTGGCCTTCATTGGGAAAGACGATCGCATCGATCAGCCCAACCGGCCCCAAATGGCAGGCGCCGTCCGATGAGACTTCGCCGACGATCGCCACGGGTATTGGCCGGAGCGCTGCCGCGGCACGTGCGCGGCGGCTCGTAGGCCTGGGCGGCGCGGGGCTTTCGCCGGTGTAGAGCCAGGTCCCATTCACCCCGAAAGCCTCTGCGTAGAGGCTAGCTCGTCGAAATGAGAAGGCGGCGTTTGCGTTCTCGTTGGAGGCGTAGGTGTTGCGGTTCCAGCCGAAGGCCTGAGCTGCGGCTTGAGCGGTCTTGAAGCCTGCAGCGCGGCGCGCACGCCTTAGCCGTTCGCTTCTGGCGATGATCTCCGCGTCGTTGGGGCGCGAGGCGCTGTTCGACAAAACCTGGACCAAGTCTATTGGGGACGCCGACCTTGGCGGACGCCGATGAGCTGCTCAACCTAGTGCAAGCGCCTAGTCTGAATAGTGTCGCTGCGCCAGTTTGTTGGGCTGTGATCAGCTTGCGAGCCATCTAAGGAGCGCAAGGCCTACGACCAGGCCGATGACAATGGGGACAGCCACGACACCCCAGCCGGTGGCGTGGGCTTCGAACCAGCTGCCCAGTTTCATGGACAGGGTGTTGCGCGCGTTTTCGGGCGGGCGGCGTGAGAACATAACAAGAACATTAACGCTCGTCTCCTGGCCTAGCCAGCGATTCCGAAGGCTTGTCGGCTTACCCTGCGACCGGAACTGTCGTGCTTGATGTGGGGCTAGCGCCGGCCGGCTGCGGTCCTCGCAAATGTAGTGTTATCGGAAATCAGGGGCTGCCTGAGTTGGGCTGTCAGGCGTTTGCGGCGAGATTAGAATGGCGCCACCCTGAGACGCATGTCCGGTCGTCCCAACCACGCTCCTAGTGTCATCGACTTCCAGGTTGGCGCGCGCCTCCGCGGCCGGCGCAAGCAGCTGGGTATGACCCAATCCCATCTCGCCGAGGCGCTCGGGGTCACTTTCCAGCAAGTCCAGAAGTACGAGCGCGGCGCCAATCGGGTGAGCGCCTCAACTCTTTACGAATTGGCCGGCGCCCTTGGGGTCGACATCGGCTACTTCTTCGAAGATGCGAAGCCGCTTGAGCGCGCCGCCGATGTCGAGGACGACTCCATGCGAGCCTTCGTGCTGAGCCGTGAGGGCCCGGAGCTCGCGCAGCATTTTGAGGTCATCGGTCCAAAGGCGCGCAAGGCGCTTCTGGAGCTTGCGCGGTCCATGGCGGAGGCTGTAGCGCAACGCTCGTGATCCGGTGGTGTTTGATCAGCGTGCTGGGCCTACTCGTGGCTGGGCCGGCCTTGGCCGATCCCTGCAAGGCGATCCCTGACAAGGGCCCGATGCCCGCCGCTCTAGCGGCGGGAAGGACCTTCAGTGGGCCTGTCGTCTACATCGGGGACGGCGACAGTCTCTGTGTTGAGACGAGCCCGGGCCCCAATGGCTGGGTCGAGGTGCGGCTTGAGGACTTCTACGCGCCTGAGCTTCATGCGCCCGGCGGGCAGGCCGCCAAGCAACGTCTTGAGGGCCTAGTGATGGGGCGACGCCTTGTCTGCAAAGCTGACCATCGCAGCCATGACCGGGTCGTGGCGGGGTGCCGGCTGAACGGTGCAAAGCTGGGGGATCTGTTGCGCCGCGCTGGCGGTGAAGAGGGCGGGCGAGGGCGCTAGACGCGCTCTGAAAGGTGGTCGTAGACGTCGACCTGAACCGTTGGCGCTCGGGATCCCTCCGGTCCGCCTTCAGGGGCAGTTCCTCGCGGCCCACAATCCCTGATGTTCGGCTGCCCTTGAAAAGGTCCGCGTCCGGACTTCGGAAGGCCCCGGCCAGGCTGTTGGCGAAGATGCGGATGGTCACCGTGGCGCCGCCCTTGCCTACAATCTTCGCTTTGAAGCTGTTCGCGAGGCGGCCCTTGGGGGCGCCTGGCCGATGCAGCGGCCTAAGGGGGCCTCCCACATTCAGCGGCTATTACCGATCGGCGCACAAGGATCTGGACGCGTAAATTCTGGGATAGGGTTGTCTCGAAGCGCGCGCTTCAAGCCTCAGTTGATTGCGCGCCCCGCTTTGAGCAAGTCCCCCTAAGGCGACCAAATACCGCAGGCTGAGTAAACGCGAGCGGTAACCAGAATCCCGCGAGACTAGCCGCATGTTCAGTCGCGTAAAATCTCCGCTCCGGGCGGGTTCGTTGGCAGGTGGTCTTGCGGCGGGCCTCCTCATCTTTACCGCAGCCGCCAGCGTCATCGGCGCCATCGCGGTCTTTGGGGTATATCGAGGCCAATCCGAGCAGCAGCGTATCGACGACCTGTCGTCCTACGCCAGAGAACGCGCGAAGTTCCAGCAGGCGCTGTTTCAGGATCTCGCCTATCGCCACGAGGCGGCGACGCGGGCCCTGGCCGATCGCCTGGCGTCCAAGGATGGCGCGTTCACGGCGGGTGAGTTCGACACCTTCTTCCCCCGTCGAGCGGACGGAACACGCCGGGCGAGCGTCGGTCTGACGAGCGGGCGGCTCACGCGAGGTCGGACCCAAGGGATCACCGGCTTCATGGCCGGAAGTGAACCGAACGCGCAAGATAAGGCATTGCTCCTGGCGGCGACCGACGTCGTCGCCGCCGTCGGCGGGGCCCAGCGCACGCGGTTCGACAATTTCTACTTCTTCACGCCGCAGAACCAGCTGGTGCTCTTCGCGCCGGACCAGCCCGCCAAGCTCGACTTCTATAGCCGCGTCGCGCCGCCGAGCCTGAATGTGGCCAAGACCGAGATGATGCGGATCACCCTGGAGGCCAACAACCCCAAGCACGAGATGCGTTGCACGCGCCTCATTCGCCTCCTCAGCGACCCCACCGGCAAGACCCTGACGACCGGATGCATGTCGCCGGTCTACGTGAACGGACGCTACGTCGGCGCCTGGGGCACCACCCTGCCTGTCACTTCGTATCTGCTGTCCGCGGTGCAGGATAGTTCAGGTGATCGCCTCGACATCATCACCGACGCCAAAGGCGCCCTGATCGCCTATCCCGGCTTCAAGCGTCCGGGCGAAGTGACGCCTGAGCGGCTGGCCCAATATCAGAGCCTGTTCGGGTTGGAGGGCCTGCTTAAGGGGATCACGGGCACGGGGCGCGGCGCCGGGGTGACATTGACGCCGAACGGGCGGTATCTGGTCGCCTATGGGCGCATCGGCGGCCCCGACTGGTATTTCCTCACATTGCTGCCCCTAGCCAAACTCAACGCGATCGCGCTGCGCTCGTCGCTGCCGCTTCTGATCGGCGGTCTTGTGCTTGGGATCATCCAGGCCGGACTGATCCTGTGGTGGATCACCAGGGTGGTGGCGCACCCCCTTGCTCAGCTTGCGACCGAGGCCGAACGTGGCGGAGAGGATGGCCGAGCCGACGCCAGCCCCGCGCTGGGGGCGCGAAGTGACGAAATCGGGCTGCTCGCCCGTGCGCTCTCGTCTGAACGGCGCAAGTATCGCGAGCTCCTGACAGAGCTCGAGGACCGGGTCGACACCCGGACGGCTGAACTCCAGCGGGCGACGGCGGCTAAGTCCGACTTCCTGGCCACCATGAGCCATGAATTGAGGACGCCGCTGAACGGTGTCATCGCGCTGGCGGACTTGCTCGCGAAGCGGCCGCTGCCCGATGAGGACATCGAGGCCGTTCGCATCATTGGATCCTCCGGCCAGCTGCTGGAGAAGGTCCTGGGCGACGTCCTCGACTTCTCCAAGATCGAGGCGGGCCAGCTGGAAGTCGTCGCCGAGCCATTTGACCTGAGGAATGCGATCCGCTCCGTCGCCACGCTGCACCGCGCCAGCGCGGACACCAAGGGCCTAGCGCTTGAGTGGTCGGTCGCCGACGCTGTGCCCCCAGCTATTGTGGGCGACAGCGTGCGCTACGGCCAGGTGCTCTCCAACCTCTTGAGCAACGCCGTCAAGTTCACCGGGCATGGCAAGATCCTATTGGATGTCCGTGTGACGGACGGCCGGTTGGTCACCTCTGTCACCGACACTGGGATCGGTTTCACCGCAGAGGTCGGCCAGCGCCTCTTCAACAGGTTCGAGCAGGCCGATTCCTCCATCAGCCGCAGGTTCGGCGGGACCGGGCTCGGCCTGGCGATCAGCGCGGCGCTGGCGCAGATGATGGACGGCGAGTTGAGCGCCCGCTCGACACCGGGCATGGGTTCGGTCTTCACGCTGGACCTTCCCCTAATAGAAGGCGTGCTTAATCGCACGGCGGAGCGTGAGACCGTTGCTGCGCTCGGCCGCATGAAGGTCCTGCTGGCTGAAGATCATCCGACAAACCAGAAGGTGGTCAGCCTCATTCTTGCCGACCTCGATGTCGATCTGGAGATAGCCCACGATGGGGCCCAGGCGGTCGACCTTGCTGACTGCAAGGACTTCGACGTCATCCTGATGGATGTCCACATGCCTGTGATGGATGGCTTGTCGGCCACTAGGATAATCCGAGAGCGGGAGGCTGCTACTGGCCGACACACTCCGATTGTCGCCTTGACCGCCGACGCGCTGCCAGAGCACGTCGCGGCGGCTCTTGCGGCCGGTGTCGATCGGCACCTGCCCAAACCGATCCGGCCCGAGTTGCTGATTGCGGCCATGGCTGACGTGCTCGACGCCTGAACCCAACCGGCCGGGGAGAGTTCTGTCTGCTCTTGCGCGGCGATGCGGTGAACCTAGGGTGTCGTCGCAATGGCCATGCCAACTGTATAGCCGATCCCCAAGGAGGGGTGTTCGGGGAAAGTCGCGTGCACCACGGCCGTCGCAACCCTACACAGCGGGGCGCTCATGGATGAACTTGAGAAGCGACTGGCGGCCGCCGAGCTACTGCTGTTCGAGGTGGCGCCCTGGCTGGGCGAGGGCATCTTCACGACCCCGCGAGGGCGATCCGGCCCGGGATACTGGGCGACTAGTCCGAAGGGGAGCGCAAGATCCGGATGTATGCGCTGCAGCTGCTGACGGACGGCAGGCGGAGGTTTGAGCCGGGCGCGTTGGGCGGCTGGGTTAGGGGGCATCATGAGGCGCCGCAGCGATCGCCAGGTCGTCCAGACCCTAGCCGGCCTTTGCGTCGTCCTGGCCCTGATGTGCGCCTGGCTGGCATGGCAAGCCACCCGAGCCCATCGGGTGGCTGCCTGTTATCGGGAGGTTATGGCGACGATGGAGGCGCTGCCGGAGGGGGATTGCGAGCGGCTGTAGGGCAGCCGCCCGGCTAGAACTCCTCCCAGCCATCGTCCACGCGGGGCGCAACAAAGCCGCCGCCGACGACCGCCTGCGCCCTGGCAGGCTTCGGCCTTTGGATGGTGTGCCGCGAGACCTCCGGCGCCATGGGCTTGGCGCTACGGCCCGTCAGCCTGAACTGGCTCATCAGCCGAACGAGCTCGCCCGTCTTGTCCGCCAAGGCCTGGCTGGCTGCGGTGGACTCTTCGACCATGGCTGCGTTCTGCTGGGTCACCTGATCCATCTGGTTGATGGCGGCATTGACCTGGGCGAGGCCGCCGGCCTGCTCCTGGGCGGACGCCGCAATGCCCTCGACCGTGTGGGTGATCTTCTCGATCTGCGACACGATCCGGCCGAGCGCCGCGCCTGTCTGGCCGACCAGGTCGACACCGGCGCTAACTTGGTCGCCGGACGCTGTGATCAGGCCCTTGATCTCCTTCGCGGCCTCGGCGGAGCGCTGGGCCAGGGCCCGCACTTCGGAGGCGACCACGGCGAAGCCCTTGCCGGCGTCGCCGGCCCTGGCCGCTTCAACCCCCGCATTGAGCGCCAGCAGGTTGGTCTGGAAGGCGATCTCGTCGATCACGCCGATGATCTGGCTGATCTGAGTGGACGAGGCCCGGATCTCATCCATGGCGGAGACGGCGCGGCTGACCACTTCTTCCGACTTGTGGGCTTCCTGACGGGCCGCGCTCACCGAGGCGTGGGCGTGGGATGCGCCGTCAGCTGTGGCGCGGACCGTCGCGGTGATCTGATCGAGGGCCGCTGCGGTTTCCTCCAGGCTGGCCGCCTGCTGCTCCGTGCGCCGTGACAGGTCGGCGGCCGCGGTGCTGATCTCGCCGCCGCCCGCGCTGATGCTATCGGTGTTATCGAGGATCACCCGCATGGCGTGCTCGAGCTTGTCCATCGCATCGTTGTAGTTGGCGCGGAGCTGCTCGTACTCGGCCGCAAAGGCGGCGGTGAGCCGGAAGGTCAGGTCGCCGGAGGCGAGCTGCTCCAACCCGGTCCCAAGGCCCTGGACAACCTCAGACAGACGGCGGGCGGCCTCGGCGCGCTCGGCCTCCGTCCGGCCGCGCTGGTCTTCCGCGGCCCGGCGCTGGGTTTCGGTCTCGGCTTCAAGCCGCTCGCGCTCCAGGGCGTTCTCCTTGAACACCAGGACAGCCCGAGCCATCTCGCCGGTTTCGTCCTGGCGATCCTGTCCGGGGATCTCGGCGGCGGTGTCGCCCTCCGCCAGCCGACGCATGGCGTCGGTCATGACGCGGAGCGGGCGGGAGACGCCGTTGAACACTGTGTTGATGGCGAAGGCGACGGCGCCCAGAGCGGCCAGGCCGATCACCGCCATGACGGTCAGGGCGAGCTCGAAGTCGGTGATGGCGGCTCTGCCCTGTTGTTCCGCGACGGAGATCTGCAGATCGATGAGCGCGCCGACCTTGCTGCTTACCGGCTCGATCGCCGGGTACATCCGCTGGTCGGTGAAGGCGGCCAGGGCGGTTGCATCTTGCGCCTTGAGGATCTGGACGAGGTTCGCGACCTCGATGTCGGCGATGGCCATGGCCTGGCTGACGCCGGCCGCCTGGGCCTTCTCATCGTCGGTCATGTACGTCTTCGCGTACTCGTCCCACTTCTCATGAAGGACTTTGCGCGCCCCCTCGACGTGTCCCAGGGCATCCTCCCAGCCCATCTGGCCGGTGCGCGCCTTCCAGGCGGTATCGACGATGTCGACCGCATAGGCGTCGGAAACATGAGTGAGCTGGTCCATGGGCAGGACCCGATCGTCGACGATGGTGGTGATGGTGTGGTGGGCCGTTGAGAGCGCAAGCCAGCCACAGAGGCTGGTGGCGAGCAGCATGGCGCCCAGCCCGGCCACCGCGGCGACCAGCTTGCTCTTGATGGATTTCATGGGTGTGGGACCCCGGGGTTACAGAACGCTTCCGATCTTCCCGCGACACTTCACCCAAAGTCCTGCCCGCCTCTTAACGTGGGGAGTTAACGCGCTGACAGTTGCTCAGATCGGGTTAAGTCGTTCCCCGCATTGGGTTTTGCGGCCGCATAACCCTTCGGTGGGGGCGCTTCATCTGCGGTGCGGACCCTATGCCTCGACCCGGGCGACCCGATAGGCCTCAGCCGGTGGTTTCTCTGCCAGAGGAAGGGCGCCTAAGTCTCAGCGAAGCGGGCGAGGAGGGCGCTGAAGTTGGTCGGAAGGCGGTATTCGTTGCACATGGGCGGCCTTGCGCCACCAGCGGTGTGGCGTCCAGCGCCGCGCGAAGAGCTCATTTCCGGCGAATGCGCTCCACCTGAAATGCGCTGAGACAGAACGCCGCGTAGCGATGTTATGCCGATCTTGGCAACTGAGTCTTAGGCGGCTTCACCGCCGCCCTTTGGCCGGTGCGGAGGCTCATGGGTGTCGCCCGCAGTTAGCGATCCCCGCCTCGATTGACCTGCCTGGAGTATGACGTGGGCTAATGGAAAAGCGCCTGCTCACGCTGGAGCTGATCCTTGCCGAGGTTCGCCCTGCGCCACGCTTGCTCACCTGCGCCTGATCCACGCCATCGCCTTGAGGCGTGTTCGCCACAGCCTTCCTCGCTCTGCTTGCGAGCGCCTTGATACCAGTCTGTCCTCCTGGGCTATGAAGAGCAGAACATGAAGCCGTCCATTCCCGCGGGCCCGCGTGGGCCGCCGGCGACGCGTCCGGGCGAGGTCCTGTGTGAGAAGGTGCTCTCCTGCCTCGAAAGCCAGGGCGTGCCCCGGCCTGCGATCGCCACCGCCTTGGGGGGCTGCCCGACCGCGCTAGTGATGGGACAACGTCTTGTCTGCAAAGCCGACCATCGCAGCCATGAGTGGGTCGTAGCGGGTGCAACATGAACGGCGCAAAGCTGGGTGATCGCTTGCGCAGGGCTGGCGGCGAAGAGGGCGGGCGAGGGTCAGACGCGCTCTGAAAAGCGATCGTAGGCGTCGACCCGCTTGGTCCGTAGTTCGACTTCACGCTGGTAGATCTCCGACTTTAGGAAAGTCAGTTCGGCGTCCTTCTGATCCTCCGCGACGTCGATATGCCAGCACTTGGGGCCAAGGCTGAGGTCGGCATTCCAGCGATAGCCGCGAGCTTTCAGGACATCCTTCAACTCGAAAGGGGAGTTCTCCGCCCAGATGCGCCAGGTGGCTTGGCGCGCCGCATTCAAGAGCTGAGCAAACCCGCTCCCGGCGCCAGATGCGAGCGGGCGGCGCAAAACCTCAACGCCGGCTAGGCAGTCGTCAGCTGCGCGATGCGCATCGTAAAACAAGCCCAGCGCAGTGGCGATATGGCTCAGCCGCAGCCCCTGGATATCTTCACGCGCCCAGTCCACTTGGCTCATGGAACAGGCCCACGCCTTTGTCGTGAACGTCTCGCAGAGCCGCTCTAAGAACCGGCGATCGAAGGCTGCGTTGTGCGCGACGACAAGCGCGCAAGGCGCCACAAAGTTAGCGACCTCGTTTGCATCGATCGAGCGACCCGCGACCATGGCGTCATCGATGCCGGTCAGCTGTGTGATCTCTTCCGGGATGGGTTGGCTGGGCTCGCGCAGGCCCTGATAGGGATGGCCAACCGCGAGGATCTCGCCGTCTAGGCTGTAGGTGAAGGGGACCATCGCAAGTTCAATGATCTCATCCTTGATCGGATCGAGACCCGTGGTTTCGACATCGACATAGAGGCCGCGCCGCAAGGACCTCGTGGGTGCTTCAAGCTCGACGAAGTTTGGCTTGATTCGGCGCAGGACGCGGTACTGACCGCTCGCCTCAAGGCGCTGAGCCTGCGCTTCTAGGTCATCGTCCGTAAGCGGAACTTCTCTGCCCATCAGCGTTGAACCAGGGCCTTGAGCTCGTCCAAGGTCAGCCAGGGGCGCTTTGCGTGGACCATGCGGTGGCAGTTTGCGCAGAGGATCGCAAGATCGCTGAGCTTCGTGCGTGAGCCTGGTGTCAGGGTCTCCAGGGGTTTGAGGTGATGCACCTCGATGTAACCCTCACCGCGCGGACCATAGGCTCGTCCGAAATCAAAATCACAGGCTTCGCAAGCTAGTCGACCATGCTGGGCGAGGGCTTGGGCCTTCCGTTTGCGAGCAAGGCTGGAGTCGCGTTCGCGGTAGTGATGCAGGCGACTGAGGAGCGCGCCTTCCGCGGCCTCGGCTTCCAGGTCCGGATCGACAGAAATTGCGGGTGCGCTTTCGGTCTCCAAGCCTGCGCGGATGGCCGAGGCGGTGGCGGCTAGACGCGTTCGGTCGCCCGCGAACTCATCCCAGATTTGCTCATCGGCCTTCGAGCCATGTGCAAGACCCTTCTGACCAAGCGACGTGTAGGCGTGATCGAAGCGTCGGAAGTTCGTGAGCTTCATCGAGACGCCGGTTGGGTTCCGCAGCGTCTCTTGATCCCCAAAGTCTGTGTGGCGCCACAGGCGGTTTAAGAGGGCTGATAGCTCGATCACCTGCGGGTTCTTGTCGTCGGGCGACTGGACGCGGAAATAGAGATCGAGCGCCAGGATTAGCTCGTCGCGCGTCCAGCCAGGGTTGCGCCGGGCCGTTCGGGGTGACGTGACCCCCTGAAACTCCTCCAGGAATAATTAGAGTCCGCCCGACCAGAGGACGGACGAATGAAGCGATCAAG